>CAXIAD010000089.1:0-10039 GCA_964021645.1 uncultured Cognatishimia sp.
GATCAGCGTGCGTTCAAACTGGCCGGTGTTTTCCGCGTTGATGCGGAAATAGGTCGACAGCTCCATCGGGCAGCGAACGCCCGGCGGGATGTACACAAACGACCCATCAGAAAACACAGCACTATTCAGTGTCGCATAGAAATTGTCGCTCACCGGAACAACTGTTCCCAGATATTTTCTGACCAACTCAGGATGTTCACGAATGGCCTCAGAGATGGAACAGAAAATAACGCCCGCTTTTTTCAATTCGTCCTGAAATGTCGTGCCCACTGAAACGGAATCAAACACCACATCAACCGCGACTTTCCGCCCCTCGGCAGGGGCATCTTCTGCGCCCTCAACACCCGCGAGGATCATTTGTTCCTTCAGCGGGATGCCAAGTTTTTTGTATGTTTCCAATAGCTTGGGGTCAACCTCGTCCAATGACTTGGGTTTGACTTCCATCGATTTGGGACGCGCATAATAATACTGATCCTGAAAATCTATTTCAGGATAGTCCACCATGGCCCAATCGGGCTCGGTTTTGGTCAACCAACGGGCATAGGCCTCTAGGCGCCAATCGGTCATCCATTGCGGCTCTTCGTTCTTATCGGAAATCAGACGAACGATATCCTCGGTCAACCCTTTTGGGGCGTATTCCGTCTCAATATCGGTTGACCAACCGTATTTATATTTGCCGCCAACTTCGCGCACGGCATCCACGGTCTCTTGATCGACCCCTTCTTTAACTTCGGGCTGCTCTAACGTGGCCATGTGCGTCTCCTTTATCGTGTTACGCCGCGCGGGCGCGGTGTTTCCTGTGATGCGCCAGCCAGCTATCGGCAAAGCGCATGACGTCCTGTTCGCTCGTGTCGGGGCCAAGGCTGATCCGGATTGCACCGGACGCCGTGGCATCATCATATCCCATCGCTTTCAATACGCGGCTGGCGCGGACCTTGCCCGAAGAGCATGCAGATCCGGCCGAGATGGCAAATCCTGCTAGGTCCATTTGCATCACCTGCGTCTCCCCTTTCCAACCGGGAGTCGCCATGCAAAGCGTGTTGGGTAGGCGTGTCGCGTCTTGCCCAACAAAAATGGTATCTGTGGTCTCAATTGCAAGCGCCTCTTCAAGCATATCACGCAGAGATGCAACCCGCTCCCAGACGCCATTAGCAAGATCATGCGCTGCCGCAGTGGCGGCCGCCGCGAATCCTGCGGCGGAGGCGACGTTTTCGGTGCCAGCGCGCCGCCCCATTTCCTGTCCACCACCCTTAAGTTGGGATAAAACCTCGGTGCCACGCTTAACTACAAGCGCGCCAATGCCCTTTGGTCCACCTAGTTTATGTGCAGAAATAAGTGCCATTTCTGCACCGGACCAATTAAACGCCAGTGGCAATTTACCAAAGACCTGCGTCATATCACTGACCGCTAAACCCTGGGGTAAATCCTGTACAATTCCGGTCTCGGAATTTGCCGCCTGAAGGGTCGAATTCGCCGGATCAACCAGTTCAACGCGGCCATTTGGATGAACAGGCAAATCTGATGTTACCCATGCAGCAACCGCGTCATGCTCAATATCACCCCCGTGCAGTTTGCGCCCTGCCAGTGCTAGCGCCGCTGCCTCAGTTGCCCCGGAGGTAAAAATCACATCAGCCCCATCTGCACCGAATGCCGCTGAAATATCCGCGCGTGCGCGCTCAAGAACTGACTTAGCCCGACGCCCTTCAGCATGGACCGACGACGGGTTTCCAACAACGTCCAATGCAGACATATAGGCCACTTTGGCCTCGCCTCTAATTGGAGAACTTGCGTTATAATCCAGATAGATACGTCTCATACATCATCTACCACTGATAGAAGAGAAGGCACCGCTGGACATGGAGCAAGATCATTCTGAACTATATCAGAAAGGCGTGTTTGGTGCAAAAAAACATAGACCTGTGCAGATAGCCCTTCCCATAGGCGGTTGGCCATCGATTGCGCCTGAGATCCCGACGATCCACCAGAAGCGCCTGCCCCTGTATGCAAGGCTGATACGGTTTCATCAACTGCCGCAAGAACATCAACAACACGTATGTCAGATGTTGATTTAGCCAGCTTATACCCCCCGCCCGGACCGCGCACGGAATCAACGAGCCCTGCACGGCGAAGTTTAACAAAGAGCTGCTCAAGATAGGGCAGTGAAATGTCCTGCCGCCTTGAAATCTCGGACAAAGTCACAAGGCAATTTTCGCTCTGAAGTGCGATATCTGTGAGGGCAACAACAGCATAGCGCCCTTTGGTCGACAACTTCATGAGTGTTCCTTTCAGCGAAAAGATTGACCTTCGCCGTTACTTTGCTTAGATCGCTAGAACGCCACTGGTTCTAAAAAGACCAGCGAATAATTAGAACCGTTCTAATGTGTCTGACGGAATTCGTCAAGAATTACTCGACACTCTTTGCAGGAGATAGGGACACTTATGCCCGAGGTCATTTTCCCAGGACCCGAAGGCCGCCTTGAAGGCCGTTACCACCCCCAAAAAGACCGCGATGCGCCCATCGCGATCGTGCTGCATCCCCATCCCCAATTCGGTGGGACGATGAACAACAAGGTCGTTTATAATCTGCATTATGCCTTTTATAACATGGGCTTTACTGTGTTGCGTTTCAATTTCCGTGGCGTAGGACGCAGCCAAGGCGAGTATGATCAAGGGGTTGGCGAGCTGAGCGATGCAGCCAGCGCGTTGGATTATCTGCAATCTATGAACAACAATTCCAAACATTGTTGGGTTGCAGGTTTTAGCTTTGGCGCATGGATTGGCATGCAATTGTTGATGCGTCGCCCTGAGATCACCGGGTTTATCAGTGTCTCTCCGCCGGCGAACATGTATGACTTTAGCTTTCTTGCGCCCTGCCCTGCATCTGGTTTGATGATCAACGGCACGAGCGACCGTGTGGCACCACCTCAGGATACACACAATCTGGTGAATAAGCTGCACGAGCAAAAAGGCATCACTATCACGCATACTGAAATCGAAGGTGCCGGGCACTTCTTTGAAGAGCCACATATGGACCACATGATCGGTGATGTATCTGACTATGTGAAACGTCGACTCACAGAAAATACTAGGTAATTCAATGAGTTATATTGAGGATCTGGCAACGGAACTTGCACTTGATGTGCTGGCTGCACAGGATGAACTGGACGACGACAACCTCGTTCAAGAGATCGCTGCAGTCATCGAAGCCAGCTCATCAAAGATGCACGAGGCCTTTACGACGGCCATCCGTGTTTTTGGATCTGAGACGCGCGCAAGGCAATTGTTAAGCGCGCGCCTTCGGACTGCGGGTAAGGAACTTGCGCCAAAATGACCGGGCGGCTTGATCAGCAACTCGCCTTTTTGACTGAGGTCGATAAGCTTAAATCTATCCTGCGTGGCACGACGTTGTGTGACGGGTCACGCAAGGAAAACTCCGGTGAACATAGCTGGCATATTGCCCTTTACGCCATGGTTTTAGCGGAGCATTCCGTACGTCCGGTGAAAATCGACCGTGTGATAAAAATGCTTTTAATTCATGACCTTGTGGAGATTGATGCGGGCGATAATCCCATCCATGGCGACTATGATCCTGTTGAAATGGCTGCCGTTGAACAGGTGGCGGCGGACCGGATTTTTGGATTGTTACCTGCGGATCAGGCGGTTGAATTCCGTGCGTTATGGGAAGAGTTCGAAGCCACAGAGAGTGATGACGCCATATTTGCAAAATCTGTGGACCGGGTGCAGCCCGTAATCAGCAATCTGGAAACAGATGGCGGCAGTTGGACAGAATATAACGTGAGTAAACAACAGCTTGAGGATCGAGTTGGGTGGAAAGTTGCTAAAGGTGCCCCTGCACTTTGGCACCATTTACAGGCGCGCATCGGACGCTGGTTTGCTAAATCTACCTCCTCAGGCCACTAATTTCTGTGATCGTAACGGATAATTCAGCCTTTGGAGTTTTGTACAAAACACCCCCCAGTTTTGTACAAAACCTATCTAGCAAACCAACCAACTGCGACATTTTCTGTATACAACCGCATACCGCCTTTTCTTAACCAAAGAAATCAGCTACACCGCCCCAAACAGATTCATATTTAGGAAGGACTCCCATGACCAAGATCAAGGTAGCAAACCCAATCGTCGAAATGGATGGCGATGAGATGACCCGGATCATCTGGCAGTTTATCAAGGATAAATTGATCCTGCCCCACTTGGATATTGATTTGCTATATTACGATCTGGGCATGGAATCCCGTGACGCCACAGACGACCAAATCACCATCGATGCGGCCGAGAAAACCAAAGAAGTCGGCGTTGCTGTCAAATGTGCTACCATCACCCCTGATGAGGCGCGTGTCGAAGAATTCGGCCTGAAGAAAATGTGGAAATCGCCAAACGGCACCATCCGCAACATTCTGGGCGGCGTTGTCTTTCGTCAGCCAATTATCTGTAGCAACGTGCCACGGCTTGTTCCCGGATGGACAAAACCAATCGTAATTGGGCGCCATGCATTTGGTGATCAATACAAAGCCACAGACATGAAATTCCCTGGCCCCGGCACGCTGACGATGAAATTCGTAGGCGAAGACGGTACCGAGATTGAGCATGAAGTTTTCCAAGCGCCATCATCCGGTGTGTTCATGTCGATGTATAACCTCGACTATTCGATCCGCGATTTCGCACGTGCGTCGATGAACTATGGCCTGAAACTGGGCTGGCCTGTGTACCTGTCCACCAAAAACACCATCATGAAGCAATATGACGGTCGCTTTATGGAGCTGTTCCAAGAGGTATATGAAGCAGAATTCGCGGATAAATTCGCCGAAGCTGGCATCACATATGAGCACCGCCTGATTGATGACATGGTCGCCTGTGCTATGAAATGGAACGGCGGGTTCGTCTGGGCCTGTAAAAACTATGATGGCGATGTACAATCTGACACGGTTGCGCAGGGCTTTGGCTCACTTGGTCTGATGACCTCGCAGCTGATGACGCCTGATGGAAAAATCGTTGAAGCAGAGGCCGCGCACGGCACCGTGACGCGCCACTATCGCCAGCACCAAAAGGGTGAAGAGACTTCTACCAACTCCATCGCGTCGATCTATGCGTGGACTGGTGGCCTGAAGCACCGTGCCAAACTGGACGACAACGCGGCCCTGATGACATTCGCAGAAACACTGGAGAAGGTTATTATTGATACGGTCGAAAGCGGCTTTATGACCAAAGACCTCGCACTGTTGGTTGGCCCAGATCAAAAATGGCTTTCAACAATGGGCTTCCTTGAGAAGGTGAGCGAAAACCTGAATAACGCTTTGGCTGGCTAAAACCCGCATACCACTGTCGTAGATATTTGGAGGCCGCTCATTTGAGCGGCCTTTATTATGTGAAAGACCCTGCTAATTCATAGGGCAAATATTTAACACAAATTGTCGATGTGAAAACGCAATTTGCAAAAACACTCCGAACTGAGAAATATGTCGCAGAAGGGCAGGTTTTAACGGGTTGCGGGGGCAAATCTAAATTTGGGTCTGGCCTTTTTCAGTCGCGCAGGATACGGGGGCGCGAACAAGAAAGGCATTCCCTATGGACCTTCGTAATATCGCGATTATCGCACACGTTGACCACGGCAAAACAACTTTGGTTGATGAGCTTCTAAAGCAATCCGGCGCATTCCGGGAAAACCAGGATGTGGCTGAACGGGCCATGGACTCCAACGATCTGGAACGCGAACGTGGTATTACCATTTTCGCAAAACCCACATCGGTGGTCTGGAAAGGCACACGTATCAACATCGTGGACACGCCCGGTCACGCGGATTTCGGCGGCGAAGTCGAGCGTATCCTGAGCATGGTTGACGGTGTTGTTCTGTTGGTTGACGCCGCAGAAGGCCCAATGCCACAGACCAAATTTGTGACCTCCAAGGCGCTTGCGCTGGGATTGCGTCCGATTGTGGTTTTGAACAAAGTTGACAAAAACGATGCCGAGCCTGATCGTGCGTTGGATGAATGTTTTGATCTATTTGCGTCATTGGATGCAACAGAAGATCAGCTGGATTTCCCACATATGTATGCTTCTGGTCGTTCTGGCTGGGCGGATAACGAGCTGGACGGACCACGTAAAGATTTACACGCGCTGTACAATCTGATTGTGAACCACGTTCCTGCTCCTAGCCAAATCTCAAAGCAAGATGGCGATTTCCAAATGTTGGCAACAACATTGGGTGCCGATCCGTTTGTAGGTCGTATCCTGACAGGTCGTGTTGAAAGCGGTAAGTTGAAGGTTGGCGCAACTGTGCAAGCTTTGACACGCATCGGCCAAAAAATCGAACAGTTCCGCGTTACCAAAATTCAGGCCTTCCGTGGTCTGGCGCAACAAGACATCGAAGAAGCAATGGCAGGCGACATCGTGTCAATTGCTGGCATGTCCAAGGCGACAGTTGCCGACACGATTTGTGCATTGGCAGTTGATACACCGCTAAAAGCGCAGCCGATTGATCCACCAACGATCACCGTTACTTTTGGCATCAACGACAGCCCCTTGGCTGGCCGCGAAGGCAAAAAGGTACAGAGCCGCGTTATTCGTGACCGTTTGATGCGCGAAGCAGAATCCAATGTCGCGATCAAAATTTCGGACACTCCCGGTGGGGAAGCGTTTGAAGTTGCGGGCCGTGGCGAATTGCAGATGGGTGTTTTGATTGAAAACATGCGTCGTGAAGGGTTTGAGCTGTCGATCTCGCGCCCTCAGGTTTTGATGCGCGAAGAAAATGGCCAACGCTTGGAGCCAATTGAAGAAGTCACCATCGATGTGGATGACGAATACTCTGGTGCTGTGATCGAAAAAATCACCGGTGTTCGCAAGGGTGAAATGACAGAAATGCGCCAAGCGGGTGCAGGCAAAACGCGGATCATCGCAAATGTGCCTTCACGTGGCTTGATCGGGTATCACGGCGAGTTTTTGACCGACACGCGCGGTACTGGCGTATTGAACCGTGTTTTCCACAGCTGGGCTCCCTATAAAGGCGCCATTCCTGGTCGTCGCGCTGGTGTTCTGATCTCTATGGAAGACGGTGTTTCCGTTTCCTATGCACTGTGGAACCTTGAAAGCCGTGGCCGGATGATGATTGGTCCACAAGTACAAATCTATCAAGGCATGATCATTGGCGAACACAGCCGTGAAAACGATCTGGAAGTGAACCCGTTGAAAGGCAAAAAGCTGACCAACGTGCGCGCCTCGGGTACGGATGAAGCTGTGCGTTTGACAACTCCGGTTACCTTGTCGCTGGAAGAGGCGATTGCCTATATCAACGACGATGAATTGGTCGAAGTTACACCAAAAAGCATTCGTTTGCGTAAACGCTATTTGGATCCGCATGAGCGCAAGCGCCACGGCAAATCCTAAAGCGTTTGATCCAATCTTTCGGGGTTGGATCAAATACACCTAACCCAGACATTAAAGAACCCCGGTCCAGCGACCGGGGTTTTTTGTTACTTACCAGATTTTTGGTGTCGTGGTTCTGATCGCGTTACTCGCTGGTTTCGACAACCATCAGTTCCCGCTCTGAGGCTCCGCGCGCGTGGTTCAGCGCCTCTTGGTATTCGGGGCTGTTGTAGCAGGCGACCGCTGTATCCACGTCGGGAAATTTCGCCACTACATTGCGCGGGCGCTCTTTGCCCTCAAGCTGAACAAAACGGCCAGCGCGGGCAATGAATGTGCCGCCGTGTTTGGCGATCGCAGGGCCAGCAAGCTCTGCGTATTTGCTATAGGCCTCGGCATCCGTGACGGTGACATGTGCAATCCAAAGTGCGCCCATTTTGATTTATCCTTCTAAAACTGCTTGGGCAGCCTTGATAGCTGCCTCTGAATTTGCGGCGTCTTTACCGCCACCTTGGGCCATATCGGGACGACCACCGCCACCTTTGCCGCCAAGTTCTGCAACGGCTGCGCGTACCAAGTCAACCGCTGACAAAGAGCCGGTGAGATCACTGGTGACACCAGCAGCAACCGCTGCCTTGCCGTCTGCATCTGCAATCAACAGAACGGCACCGCTTTGAATGCGGGTTTTATGTTCGTCGATCAAGGCAGGAAGATCACGCCCCGACACGCCGGTAAGAACCTGTGCAACAAAGTTTATACCTTTGATTTCAATGGTTTCGGCACCACCATCCTGACCCGGGCCACCAGCCATCGCCAATTCGCGACGCAGTTGGGCAACCTCGTTTTGCAGAGCTTTGCGATCGTCCATGATGGATTTAAGGCGTTCCATCACATCGGCAGGTTGTGCTTTTAGAGCGGTGGAAACCTCGCTCATGCGGCGGGCTTCGCGGTCGAGATGGGCAAACGCCGCCTCTCCAGTCAGGGCCTCAATACGGCGTACGCCAGAGGAGCTGGCGCTATCACCAAGCAGAACAAATGTGCCGATATCCCCGGTTTGTTTGACATGTGTGCCGCCGCAAAGTTCGAGGGAGTATGTTTGGCCATTTTGACCTTTGCCAGTGTCGGCCTGACCCATGGAAACAACGCGAACCTCGTCGCCATATTTTTCACCAAACAGAGCCTGTGCGCCAATCGCGCGGGCATCATCGGGTGTCATAATACGGGTTTCGACCGCGGTGTTTTGACGAATATAGGCGTTAACGTCGCTGGCAACCTTGGACAATTCTGCCTCAGACAACGCTTTGGCATGGCTGAAATCAAACCGCAGACGATCATCCGCATTCAACGAGCCACGTTGTGCGACATGTTCACCAAGGGCCTCGCGCAGGGCCTCGTGCAAGAGGTGCGTGGCGGAGTGATTAGCGCGAATTGCCGAACGACGTGCGTGATCAACGGTGAGCTTGGCACCCTGCCCGGCCTCAATCGTGCCAGACGTAACCTCACCGATGTGAATGAACACGCCGGCGGATTTTTTGGTATCGGTGATGTGAGCGCTGCCGGTTTCAGTGGAAACCACGCCACGATCACCGATTTGACCACCGGATTCGGCATAAAACGGGGTTTGGTTCAAGATGATCTGGACAACATCGCCAGCGTTTGCGGTTGCAACCTCGGCGCCGTCTTTGACGAAGGTTGCAATTTGTCCTTCGGCAATCTCGGTGTCATATCCCAGAAATTCGGTGCTGCCATGGGTGTCGGCGACGTCAAACCAAATGGTGCTATCGGCGGATTCGCCAGAGCCGGACCATGCGGCACGCGCCTTGGCTTTTTGCTCGGCCATGGCGGTGTCAAAACCGTCGGTGTCAACCTCGCGTCCTTGTTCACGCAGGGCGTCTTGGGTCAAATCCAGCGGAAAACCAAAGGTGTCATAGAGTTTAAACGCCGCAGCACCGGGCAGTTGTGCGCCCGCTGGCAAGGTGCCCAATTCGTCATCCAAAAGTTTCAGCCCGCGTTCAAGTGTTTGTTTAAACCGGGTTTCTTCGAGTTTGAGCGTCTCTTCGATCATGGCCTGAGCCTGTCCCAATTCGGGATAGGCCGCGCCCATTTTAGTGACCAAAGCGGAAACAAGTTTGTGCATCACGGGATCTTTGGCACCCAAAAGATGCGCGTGACGCATAGCGCGGCGCATGATGCGGCGCAGGACATAACCACGCCCGTCGTTGGAGGGCATGACGCCATCAGCAATCAGGAAGGAGGTCGAGCGCAGGTGATCGGCGATGACGCGGTGATGCACGTTTTGATCGCCATAGGGATCGCTTGAGGTGACCTCTGCCGAGGCCTCAATCAGGGATTTGAACAGGTCGGTGTCATAGTTATCGTGGCTGCCCTGTAAAAGCGCGCCGATACGTTCGAGCCCCATGCCCGTGTCGATGGATTGCATATCCAAAGCCTTCATCGAGCCATCTTCGAACTGTTCGTTCTGCATGAAAACGACGTTCCAGATTTCGATGAAACGATCGCCGTCTTCCTCGGGGGAGCCGGGAGGGCCGCCCCAAATATGGTCGCCATGGTCATAAAAAATCTCGGTGCAGGGTCCGCATGGACCGGTGGGGCCCATCTGCCAGAAATTGTCAGAGGTCGCGATGCGAATGATCCGTTCCTCTGG
>CAXIAD010000090.1:0-9742 GCA_964021645.1 uncultured Cognatishimia sp.
TGGATATGGCGCGATTGATGGCTGCACGGGGCTAATTTGATGCGGGCGTTGCGTTAACTGCGCCAAATTGGCGGTATTTTGAACGTACAAAAGCGAAATTGCGCAACAGCCTTCCACGATATCTTGTGGGGCGGGCAGCGCAGGACAACAACGCGCGCTGTGTTCATAATTGTCGAAAGGGGCGAAATGACAATTTCGACCGCTGAAATATACGTTTCGCGGAATTGCTGCGGCGAATCTGGTTAATTTCCTGACATTATTTGAAAATAATACTGATTATCGCTGCATGCCTTAAAGCTGTGTCCTGTCGTGACACGAAGGATGGACCAAATAGGAACTTTGTGATCGGGTCGATGTATTGCGCAGACAAATCCGTCAAAACTGACTAGAGGTATCCAGTCTGATTGCAATCGAAGGGACTGAGCATGTTTAGCTATTTTCGCAATGTTGTGTTTATCAGCCTATGCGCGGTTTTCCCGTGTTTGGCACAGGCCGATGTTTACAGGTTTTCATGGGCTCAACCAAATTGGATTAGTGTGAGTGGAGAGCTGGAGGGAACGCTACACCCAGATGGTAACACGGTGGTGGTGGACAAGATCCTGAGTGTGACCGGAAATGGCACTGCATGGCAGCCAGAGATCGTGGTGGGCTGCACGCAGTGCCATCCGATTTTGCGCCCTACGGTTTCGTTGGATGGGAGTGCCATGGATATTGTTCTGGGCACCAGCGCTGGCGGGGCTGTCAGGTTGTTTCAGATAAACATTCTATACACCGGCACGGGGCTTGTGAAATTTGATGGCGGTGGGGGGATGAAGGCGGCTGTGTTTGACGATGGTGTTTGGCGGATTGCGCGCAAGGAGTGAAGGCGGATTTTGCCGGGTATTGTTGGGAATTGCCAAGAATTTTTGGTGCGTTTGCCTATCATATCTGAGATGTTTTTGCACAAAAGACAAGCTAGGGTTGATGCGATATTAATCGTTCAATCAATCAACTCCAACTGCGAAAGAGCCGACTATGACATTGCGTTTTCGAAATTTGATCGTGGCAACTGCCCTATGCCTATCCCCTGTAATGGCGATGGCGGAACGGTTTGAGTATTCATTTCACTTGGAAAATTGGATGTCATTCAGTGGTGAGATCGAGGGCACCGTGCTGAGTGATGGCAATATGGTGGCGGTGGACAGTATCGTGAGCCTGAAGGACGACGGTGTTCTTTATGATCAGAAAAGCCTCGCTGCCTGCACGATATGTCATCCCTATTTGGTGCCTGTCATGTCGTTTGATGGCAAGGGGATGGATATCATTGTCGCGGGCTATATCGGGCGCACCTATCGTGGGTTCAAAATCGTGCATTATTCAAGTGGGCTTGTGAATATAACATTCAGCAACGGGTCGGGGAACAAGTCCGTCACGTTGGATAAGGGTGTTTGGACGCTGACCAAGAAATAGAGATAATGGGGCCATTAAGCTGTGATGCGTAATGGCCCCATTGTTTGATATTGTTAGTCGCCTGATCCTGACATGCCGCCGGAGAGTTCCTCGGTGGCCTCATCTGCCAATTCGGTTGGCAAGACAAGATTTAGCACAATCGCGATGAGGGCAGCAGGCAAAAGGCCCGAGGTCATCAGGATACGCAGCGTATCGGGCAGGTATTGCACGGCAGTTGGTTCAAGTTGCAAGCCAAGGCCAACCGATAGGGCGATGGCAAAGATCACCATATTGCGACGGTTCCAATTGACATCTGACAGCATGGACACGCCTGCTGCGACAACCATGCCGAACATGACGATCACGCCGCCGCCCAGCACCTCAATCGGGACGGTGCGGATGATCGCGCCGACCTTGGGGATAAGGCCACAGATGATCAGGAAGATCGCCCCACAGGTGACGACGTGGCGGCTCATGACGCCGGTCATGGCGATCAGGCCGACGTTTTGCGAGAACGAGGTGTTGGGCAGGCCGCCGAAGATGCCGGCAAGGGCTGAACCGAAACCGTCGGCATAGGTGGCGCCTGCGATTTCTTTGTCGGTTGCTTCGCGTCCGGCACCGCCTTTGGTGATGCCAGAAACATCGCCGACAGTTTCCACGGCTGAGACGAAGCCCATGAGGCAGAAGCCAAGGATCGCTGCGACCGAGAATTCGATGCCATATTTGAAGGGCATTGGCAGGGCGAATGCTTCGGCGCGGGCCCAGCTGGTGCCGATGGCTTCAAAGCTGAGCATGCCCACCATCAGCGCATAGATGTAGCCAACGATCAGGCCTAGTAGAACGGCAGAGATCGACAGCATGCCACGGGTGAAGAATTTCAGGCCCAAGGTTACAAAGATCACCACGAGGGCAGCGGACCAATTCAGCAGGGAGCCATATTCAGCTGCACCAGACATTTTGGCGGGCACGCCGCCGGCTGCGTATTGGATGCCGACCTTGACCAGTGCAAGGCCGATCATGGTCACGACAAGTCCGGTGACGAGGGGCGGCAGTGCAAAGCGGATGCGCCCGATGACGAGCCCGAGGGCTGCGTGGAAAATACCGCCGATCAGCACGCCGCCAAACAGGGCTGCGAGGGCATCAACGCCTTTGCCAGCGACCAGTGGGATCATGATCGGCAAAAAGGCAAAGCTTGTGCCCTGAACAATAGGCAGCGCTGCGCCAACGGGGCCAATAGTGAGCGTTTGCAACAGAGTCGCAATGCCCGCAAAGAGCATCGACATTTGAATGAGGTAGAGCAGCTCCGGGAAATCCGGGGAGTTGCTGCCAAAGCCAAAGCCAGCCGCGCCCGCGATGATGATCGCCGGGGTGACGTTGGATACAAACATCGCAAGCACGTGTTGGATGCCTAGCGGGATCGCCTTGATCAAGGGGGGCGTATAGTTGGGATCGCGCAATTGCTTTGCCGTCCCGATGGAAGTGTCAGCCATGTTACCGTCTCCTGTCGTGTGTTTTTGTTGGGTGGTGTTGCCGCTCTTTTAGCTGTGTGGCGGCATTTGGTTAGGAAAGTACGACGGTATAGGGAGCGTCGTACCAATGTTCTTGGAGGTTAGCACCGGGGCCAATGCGATCAACCACCGCGAATAGGCCCGGTGCGTTGAGCGGGGTTAGAACGCCGTGCCAGGTGCCACGGTGCAGGTTTATCGCCTGACCCGGTGCCGTGATAAAGGCGCGCGGGCTGTCTGGTTTGGTGTCATTCTGAGGCAGGCCGTGAGCGACGATGACGAGGAATGAGGTCATGGACATCGGAATGAACGCCTGAGAGCCGTCGGGGTGACGTTCGACCATGTCCAATGTGTAGGGCAGCGCGCGGGGCTGGGCGTTAAACAGGCTGATGCCAGCGCGGCCATCAACGAAATCAAGGGTAGCGAGATCGTGGTGACGCCCGCAAAGCCCCTGATTGATCAGCTTGTCGGGCTGATCGCGCAGCGCAATGACATCGCCAAAGGGGGCAAAATCGGCTGCTGTCAGGGGCTCGGCGATGATCTGCGTCATGGCAGGATATCCATCAGGCGGAATTCGGCAATGCGTTCCACTTGTTTACAGGCCTCGGCAAATTCGGCCTGTCGATCGTTGCCAATGCGGCGGTGAAAGGCCGCCAGAATTGAGGGTTTGTCGTGGTCACGCACGGCGATGATAAAGGGAAAGCCGTGTTTGGCCACATAGGCGGTATTAAGTTGGGTGAATGTTGCACGCTCGTCATCGGTGAGCAGATTGAGGCCTGCGGCGGATTGCTCATGGGTGCTTTCGGCGGTGAGACGGCCTGCGGAGGCGAGTTTACCGGCGAGATCCGGGTGGGCCTTGAGCACATCAAGGCGGGATTCCTCGGGGGCGGTGCGAAAGACGCGGCAGAGTGCGTTGTGTAATCCGATGGCGCTGTCATGGGCGGGGCCGAGTTCAAGCGCATGCGCCCCCTCGGCGATCCACGGGGAGTGTTCAAAGATCGAGCCGTACAGGGCGACAAAGCGATCTTGGGCCATTTGGCTGGGACGTTCAAACCGCTGTGGCGGATGGGTTTTGGCCCAATGATCGGCAATGTCGATGCGGCGCGGGCACCAGACGCCCTCAAACCCCTGAATATAGTCGATAAAGCGTTTTAGCCCTGCGATTTTACCGGGACGGCCAATCAGACGGCAATGCAGGCCGATGGACATCATTTTCGGGCTATCTGTCGACCCCTCCGCATGAAGCACGTCAAAGGCGTCTTTGAGGTACTCAAAGAATTGCTCGCCCGTAGTGTAACCGGGGGCGGTGGCAAAGCGCATGTCGTTGGCCTCAAGCGTGTAGGGGATGATGAGTTGATCACGCGCGCCAACCTCAAGCCAATAGGGCAGATCATCGTCGTAAGTGTCTGAGATATAGGAAAACCCGCCTTCTTCAGCGACAAGGCGCACGGTGTTTTCAGAGCAACGCCCAGTGTACCAGCCAAGGGGGCGGGTGCCCACGACCTCGGTGTGGAGGCGGATCGCCTCGGCAATGGCGGCGCGCTCTTCGGCCTCGGGCATGTCTTTGTGTTCGACCCATTTCAGGCCATGGCTGGCGATCTCCCATCCGGCGGATTTCATCGCGGAAAGTTGTTCGGGGGAGCGTGCAAGGGCGGTGGCCACGCCGTAAATCGTCAGCGGGATATCCGCACCAGTGAAAAGCCGGTGCAACCGCCAGAAGCCCGCGCGCGCGCCGTATTCATAGATGGATTCCATGTTCCAATGGCGTTTGGCAGGCCAAGGGGCGGCACCGGGAATATCGGACAGGAACGCCTCTGAGGCGGCGTCATCATGCAGGATGCAATTTTCGCCGCCTTCTTCGTAGTTCAGAACAAACTGAACCGCGATTTTGGCATCATTTGGCCATTGGGGATCGGGCGCATTGGCCCCGTATCCGCGCATGTTCCGGGGGTATCGGTTCACTGTCAGCTCCGTCTTTTGATCATAGTCAGTTAATACACTGGGGCATGAATGACTTTCATGCAATTTTTGAAAGAGTTATTGGCATTGCAACCTATCGCGCTAATGGCGGGCTGCGGGTAGGTTGGCACCTATACAGGAGGGCATTATCATGACCGGATATCTGACAACCCATGTTTTGGACACAGCACAAGGCTGCCCTGCGGCGGGGATCGGCATTAGCCTATATCGCGTTACGGGAAATTCGCACAAAAAGATCGCCGAGGCCGTGACGAACGCCGATGGGCGCACGGATTCGCCGATTTTGCCTGCTGAGAAATTCAAGGCTGGCACCTATGAGTTGATATTCTTCTGTGGGGACTATTTGCGCGCAACGGGGCAGGACGGCACGGATATTTTGTTTTTAGATCAGGTGCCTATCCGGTTTGGCATGAGCGAGGCGGCGCATTATCATGTGCCGTTGTTGCTGTCGCCCTTTGGCTATTCGACCTATCGAGGGAGCTAGGATTCTAGCTGATTAAGGGCGAGGTGCAGCAGGGTATCGACGTCTTTGCTCATCGGGATGCTTTGGTTGGTGATGGTGGCAAAGGGGAGCCATTGCGCCTCAAACACATCGTCTTGGGCGGTTGGCTGCCCTGAGATGTAATCGCATATGACGGCGGCAAGCAGGTAGTGATGGGTGATGGTGCCGAGGGTATCATAGCCGATGATATCCAGGTTTGTCAGATAGCTGCGGGGTGTGGCGAGGATGGTGGTTTCCTCATGCAGCTCACGTGCGGCGGCGGCGAGGGCGGTTTCGCCGCGTTCAACATGACCGCCCGGAAAACCCCAAAGCCCGGCGTCCGGTTCGTTTTTGCGGCGCACCAAAAGCAGGTGATCGTTATGGATGACGACGGCAAGGGCGGCCAGTTTGGGGCGGTCTGTTTGGGGGGGGGTGGTCATGTCAGCGGGGGTGTCATTTGGCGAGGGCGGCAAGGCTAGCTTGCACATGTTTGATCATAAAATCAATGAAGAGGCGGGTTTTTGGCTCTTGGTGACGGCGATGGGTATAGAGGCAGGCCATCTGGATAGGCACGGGCGGCGTATCGGTGAGGATCGGCACCAAGGCCCCGGTTTTGAGCTGATCGGCAAGCTCAAACAGCGGTTTGAGCACGATGCCGTGGCCAGATAAGGCCCAGCCGGTAAGCACATCGCCATCATCTGATTCAAACGGTCCGGTGACGGCGATTTTGCGCACGCCTGTCGCGGTTTGCAGGGGCCACTGGAATTCGGGCGCGCCGGGATAGCGTAGATTTAGGCAGGCGTGGGCGTCGCTTGTGAGTTGCTCGGGCGCTGTGGGGGTGCCGTGTTTTTCCAGATAGGCGGGGGCGGCGGCAAGCACACGCGGGCAATCAGCGATTTTGCGGATACGCAGGTTGCTGTCCTCGGGAACGCCTAGGAAAAACGCGACATCCAGGCCTTCGGCTGTGAGGTCAAGTTTGCGGTCAGACAGGCGCAGGCGCACGTCGATCATCGGGTATTCTGATTTGAATTCAGGAACTTGGGGGGCGATTAGGCGGCGACCGACACCAAGGGGGGCGGCCACAAAGATAGAGCCGCGCGGGTTTTGGGTGACGGAGTTCACCGCGCCCTCTGCCTCTTGGATGGTTTCGAGGATTTTGCAGGCACCTGTGTAAAAAATGGTGCCCTGTTCGGTGGGGTTTAACTGCCGCGTGGTGCGTTGAAACAGGCGCACGTTGAGATAGGTCTCAAGCTGGGAAATCCGCGAAGAGGCCACCGCCGCCGAGATACGCTGATCGCGGGCCGCAGCCGACATATTGCCAAGCTCGTAGACACGCACAAAGGTTCGGATATTGTCGATATATGACATTGCAGCATTCTATTGAGAATTTTGAAACTGTTCGGGTTTTTCATAGGATAGATGATAATAAAGGCCTAGGCTAGTCTAAGTATGAAACGCCAAACCCTGGAGATAAGAGATGTTTGAACTTGCGATCATGTGGGAGTGGTTGGCATTTGCCGTGCGTTGGGTGCATGTGATCACGGCTGTGGCCTGGATCGGATCATCGTTTTATTTCATAGCCTTGGATCTGGGGCTGCGCCGGGATGGTGATCTGGGCGGGGCGGACGGCGAAGAGTGGCAAGTGCATGGCGGCGGGTTTTACCACGTGCGCAAATATCTGGTCGCGCCTGCTGCGATGCCCGAGCATCTGACATGGTTCAAATGGGAAAGCTATTCAACGTGGCTAAGTGGGGCGGCGTTGTTGATGGTGGTCTATTGGGCCGGGGGCGAGCTGTATCTGATTGATGCGGGCAAGGCGGATTTGGTGCTGTGGCAGGGGATTGCGATTTCGGCGGCGTCACTGACGGTGGGGTGGCTGGTATATGACGCGCTGTGCAAATCGCCATTGGGGGCGAAACCCACGGTTCTGATGTTGCTGCTGTTTGGGCTGCTGGTGGTCATGGGGTATGGGTACAACCAGATTTTCACCGGCCGGGCAATGATGCTGCATCTGGGGGCGTTTACGGCGACGATCATGACGGCGAATGTGTTTTTCATCATCATGCCCAATCAGCGGATTGTGGTGGCGGACCTACAAGCGGGTCGGGTGCCTGATGCGAAATACGGTAAGATTGCCAAGCTGCGCTCTACGCATAATAACTATCTGACATTGCCGGTTATTTTCCTGATGTTGACGAACCATTACCCGTTGGCATTCGCG
The DNA here is from genome assembly GCA_964021645.1 of uncultured Cognatishimia sp. GTDB lineage: Bacteria > Pseudomonadota > Alphaproteobacteria > Rhodobacterales > Rhodobacteraceae > CANLDA01. The sequence goes on from CAXIAD010000090.1 coordinate 7,616, forward strand.
ACTGAATATAACTGGATCATTGCGTCGCTGGTGTTTTTGATGGGCGTGACGATCCGGCATTTCTTTAACTCTATGCATTCAGGCAAGGGCAAGTATTGGTGGACGTGGTGTGTAACGGCGATCATCTTTGTGGTGATCATGTGGCTCTCAACCGCGCCTTTGCGTCAAATGCCGTTGGAGGATGCCGAGGCTGCACAAATTCCGGCGTTTGCGCAGAAATATGCGCAGGCTGACGGGTTTGAGGAGGTCACCGATATTGTGCTGGGGCGCTGTTCGATGTGCCATGCACGGGAGCCATTTTATGATGGCATCCACCGCGCGCCCAAAAATGTATTACTGGAAACACCCCTAGAAGTCGCCATGGCGGCAGAGCAGATTTACGTGCACGCAGGGGTAAGCAATGCCATGCCGCCCGCCAATGTGAGCTATATGGAAGCTGAGGATCGCGCCGCGATTGTCCGGTGGTTTCGCGCCGCGAATAAGGGGTGAATTTTGTGGGGATGGCGCCTAGCGGGTGCCTTCCATCGGATATTTTATCCAGACCTTGAGCCTTTTTAGGTATTGTTTGGCACTAGAAAGCCGCCAAAACTCTGCTTTATAAGCCTCGTCTGCGCCTTCGCCTTTAACGTCTTTGAGTCGTTTGAGAGAGGCTTTGAGGTTTTTGATCAGCTTGTCGATCCGCTGTTTTTCAATCAAAAGACGCTTTTTTCGGTCTTTCTCAGACTTAAGTTTTTGCATGTCGCGAAAGAGCCGTCTGGTGGCTGTGCGATCCTCCATTGCCATGCTGAAAACCCAGCTGCTCATTGATTTGCTAAATCCGTCAATGATCATGCGGGTGTTTAGGCCGACGATGTATTGATCCTTGCCCAGCTTCAGAAAACGGGACTGAGAGATTGTTTTGGATTTCGTGCTGTTTGAGGAGGATTCCATACTGCTGCCGTCAGAGAAGGCAGGGGAGGTGGTGAATGGTGTGGCAATTAACAGCGCCAAAATGGCAGAACCGATCCGAAGAAAATGTAAAAACATGGTGCTTTCCCTTCTAAATGCAGTTCAGGGTAGCACGTTTTTGCTGTGATTTCTACGTGGCCTTAGCCGTCGGTGGGCGTGCGGCGCAATTCGACGATGGATTTGCCCAAGCGAAACGGGGCAGCAAAGGCCACTAGGCAAAGGGCGATGATCTGCACAAGAAGAATGCCGGAATTGGCTTGTAAGAACTCCCATTCGGATTTCAGCGTTCCCACCTGCGTGATCAGATCATCATAGGCATTGGCGAGAATTTGGTAATCGGCGGCAATGGCGGGCTGGTCGCTGCGCACATTGGCCAAGGCCGCGCGGGTGGGCGTGTCACGCGGATCAAAGGCCAAGAACTCTGCCGGATCAAAATTGTCAGCGCTGTGCATCATCGCATCCAGTGACATGTCGTCGTCCTTTGGCATGCCAACGATATAGTGCAATCCCTGTAGCGGGGCAGCGGCACCTGTGACCGTGAGAAAGAGGGGAAGACCTGAGTTTTCGGCTGTGGAGGCAGAGAGGAACTCGACCTTTTCACACAGGGTTAGGATGTCGGGAGAGGCTGGTTTCAGGCAATAGCGCAGGCGGAAGCGGGCGGCGTCGCCATCAAATTCATGTGAGGCGGCATAGGCGATATCAATTTGGCGCTCAATGCGGGAGCTGTCTTCGCGGTAGATACCGGCCATGACCGCGGCCAAGGCGCCGAACCCGCCCAGCACAACCCAGACCAAATCGGCCAATTTCCACGCGCGCGAGCCCGCAGGCTGGCGAAAACAGGTGATTGTGCCCAGAATGCCTGTGCCGAAAAAGGCGAAGAGCAGGGGGATTTGATAGCTGTTGATAAAATCGCTCATCTGCGGAGTTTAGCAGGGGGGCGCGATGTCACAAGCGTAGTGTTGGGATTTGCGCGGCGGGCGAGATCCTAGAAGGTGCGGGTCAGGTGGAGCCCGCAGCCAAAGGCATCAAAGTCAAACAGGGCAGCGTTTGAGCCGTTTTTCTCATAGCGGCAGCGCACCACGGGGGACAGGCTGCCGATAAACCAGCGGTTCATTTTGACCGAGGCCCCGATCCCCCAATAATCGTCGCTGCGCTGGATCGTCGTCAGCGGGATGGTGC
>CAXIAD010000091.1:0-9736 GCA_964021645.1 uncultured Cognatishimia sp.
GCGTCCGTCTGGGGGACGGAAGGTCGCAGGTTCGAGTCCTGCTAGCCCGACCAAACTAAAAAACCCCATACAAAAACGCCTAGGTGACTTCTCACCTGGGCGTTTTGTATAACCGGGAGACGAAACATGACCGGTGTATTGCCAAGCCAAGCCATTGAGCAGATGATCCATACGGGTCAAATTACCGCTGAACCCGGTGTGATACCTGCACAAATTCAACCTGCTAGCCTTGATTTACGCCTTGGGACTGTTGCCTACCGCGTGCGCGCCTCCTTTCTTTCTGGTGCCGGGCGCAGTGTGGTTGACCGCCTCTCAGAATTCGAAATGCACCGCATTGATCTGTCCGGCGGGGCCGTGCTTGAAAAGGGATGCGTCTATGTCGTCCCTCTGATGGAGGGCTTGGCCTTGCCAGCCGGGGTACAGGCCGTGGCCAATGCCAAAAGCTCTACCGGGCGCCTTGATCTGCTGACACGCACCATCACGGACGAAGGCGTCGAATTCGACCGCATTCCCCAAGGGTATCACGGACCGCTTTATGCCGAAATTTGCCCGCGCTCCTTCTCGGTATTGGTACGTCCCGGCATGCGCCTGAACCAAATTCGGTTCCGCGCCGGCCAAAGCATTCTCTCCGACAGTGATCTGGCCACATTGCACCAAGACAGCCCTTTGGTGGACAGTGATGCCGTCATTGATGATGGTCTTGGATTTTCCGTCGATCTGCGCCCTGCATCAGGCAATCTGGTGGGATTTCGCGCAAAACCTCATACAGGCGTGATCGATCTCGACCTCATAGACCACTATGACCCCCGCGAGTATTGGGAAGATGTACGCAGTGAAAATGGCCAAATCATTCTTGATCCCGGCGCATTCTACATTCTTGTGAGCCGCGAAGCCGTGCAAATCCCCCCCGCCTATGCTGCTGAAATGGCACCCTATCTTGCCATGGTAGGTGAGTTTCGCGTGCATTATGCGGGTTTTTTCGATCCCGGTTTTGGCCATCATGCGGCAGGTGGCTCAGGCTCTCGCGGTGTGCTCGAAGTGCGCTGTCACGAGGCCCCATTTGTACTAGAACACGGTCAGGTCGTCGGACGTCTGGTTTATGAGCGTATGTCAGAGATTCCGGATCAATTGTATGGCTTGGGCATTGCTTCCAACTACCAAGGCCAAGGGCTGAAACTCTCCAAGCATTTCAAGTCGGTATAGCTATTCAAAATGCTTTCCGACGGAAAGTTCTGGCGTCGTGCCCGCCTGAACTCCGCGTTCCAGATGCGTCGACAGGACCACATAGGTTTTGCTGCTTTTCAGTCCGGCGATGTCGTATAGGCGCCACAAAAAACCTTCCATGGCTTCCGGGCGATCCATCCGTATTTTGATGATCAGACCTGTGTCTCCGGTGACGGTGTGCACTTCCTCGACTTCTGGCAGGGCAGTCAAAATGTCCAACCCGCTGAAATCCACTTTTCCGCTTGATTCAATATGCACAAAAGCCAGAAAATCCTTGCCCAAAGACGGGCCATTCAATTGGGCACTTGTGCGCTTGATCACCCCACTGGCCCGCAACCGCTTTACACGTTCATGCACCGCAGGGGCCGATAGGCCAACCTCCAGCCCCAACTCCGCATAGCTACGCGTCGCATCAAGGGTTAAAGCCCCTAGAATCTTGCGATCCAGCCCATCCAAGCTACGCGCCTGTGGCTTGGCTTGCGCAAGCTGATCCTTGTCGATTGGCGGCATAGTGGCTGTCCCGAGCGTTATCCGAATTCACGCACTATGCCCAAGTTTATCCACCGCAACAATCTCAGAAAACTGTTGGGTACAAAGGCATGTGCCCTCACGTCTTAAAACCGCCCGACACGGCGCATCATACGCATCGCACCCTTGGCAAGTTTCGCATTCTGCCCGTTGCTTTGCTTTTGCTCAGCCGACATTTGCTCATTTGACCCGTTGCGCTTGGACACGGCATTGATGCCTGCGTCCATGCCCTTGTTAACCAATTTGTTAACAAACATCCGCATGACCATATTGATAAGTTGATTAGCGTTCATTTTATGCTCCCAGCACTGCTCAACAGTAACATAAGCCCAAATTGTGTAAATTTCAGGGCAGCAGGCAAATCAGTTCTAATCCTCAAATAATTCGGACTGCCCCTCGTGCGTTTCCGCATCCCCATCATCCTCACGATCCCCTAGTTTTGGCATCGCTCCCGGCGCTAGACGGTTCTCAAGCAAACCTGCCGCGCGCAGTTCCTTAAGGCCGGGCAAATCACGCGGATTTTCTAAACCAAAGTGATCAAGAAACCCCTGTGTCACAACAAATGTAATCGGGCGTCCGGGTGTCATTTTGCGCCGACCAAAGCGAATCCATTCCATTTCCAGCAATTGATCAACCGTGCCGCGGCTCACACTTACCCCCCGCACTTCCTCAATCTCGGCGCGTGTAACGGGTTGATGATACGCAATAATTGCCAGCGTTTCGATCGCTGCACGTGACAGCTTGCGGGTCTCGATCATTTCCTTTTGCATCAAGAACGCCAGATCAGGGGCCGTGCGCACAGCCCATGCATCCCCGACACGAACAACCCGTACACCACGCCCTTCGTAACGCTTGCGCAAATGCGCCAGCGCCTCTGCTGCATCACAGCCATGAGGCATCCGGGCATTCATTTCCTTGACCGTCACAGGCTCTGCCGTGGCAAATAAAATGGCCTCGACCATGCGCTCCTGTTCGGCAATCATCGGCGCATCAAACAGGCTTTCTTCAGTGCCCTCATCGTTCGATTGATCTGTAGTCTGCGAAACGTCAGTCATGGCGCTCTTCTTTTTTCCGAAGCTGTATGGGGGCGAACATCTCGCTTTGGCGCAGCTCTATTTTGCCTTCTTTTGCCAGTTCAAGAGAGGCCGCAAATGTGGAGGCCGTGGCAGAGCGCCTCTTTTGCGGATCTCTATCCCAACCCACTGGTAAATAACTGGAAATATCGGTCCAGACACCTGCATAGCCAATTAATCCCCGCATGCGTTCCAGCGCTTGCTCCATCGTGAAAACTGAATCCCGGTCCAAAATGAACGGTCTGAAATCATCCTTAGTACGCAGGCGCGCATAGCCCTGCATCAGATCAAGCAGCGTCGCAGTATAGGTGATGCGGCTCACGCGTTCGACGTTTTCTGAAACCCCGCGTGCGAAAAAATCCCGCCCCAACCGGTCGCGGGCCATCAATTTGGCCGCCGCATCCCGCATCGCCTGCAAGCGTTCCAACTGAAATGCCAAATGCGCGGCCAATTCTTCGCCCGAAGGCCCCTCTTCAGTCGGGTCAGGCGGCAGCAATAGGCGCGATTTCAAAAAGGCCAGCCATGCAGCCATCACCAAATAATCCGCCGCAAGTTCAATGCGCAGCTGCTTGGCCTTTTCTACAAAGGACAAATATTGTTTGGCCAGCTCCAAAATAGAGATTTTGCGCAGGTCCACTTTTAGGGTGCGCGATAGGGTCAACAGCAAATCAAGCGGGCCTTCGAACCCGTCGACATCAACAATCAGCGCCTCGGCCGCAAGCCGATCCGCCACATCTTGACTAACTTGCCCTGCAATCGTTTCTTCAGCCATTCCCCGGTCCGCTCAACAGGCCATCAAGCTCGGCTCTGAGCGCTTCAATGTCAACAGAATTGGGTGATTTTCGCCCCGACAGCACTTTGTCGGCGCGCAACTGACCGATTTCACCCAACATGCCGCTTGCCTCGGCCACATCCTGCATTTCGGCGAAATCGCCATTGCAGTGCAAAACCACATCGCATCCCGCCTGAATCGAGGCCGCGGATCGCTCTGCAATCGTTCCAGAAAGCGCCTGCATTGAAATGTCGTCGGTCATGATCAGCCCGTCAAAACCGATCTCAGTGCGGATCACATTCATCATGGTTGTGGAAATCGTCGCCGGCAGCTCATCATAGGCCTCATAGACCAGATGCGCTGTCATCCCCATGCTCAGATCATTGAGCGCCTGAAAGGGGGCAAAATCCTGTTTCAACGCTGCCAAAGAGGCATCCACACGCGGTAAATCAAGATGACTGTCAGATTGCGCACGCCCATGTCCCGGAATGTGTTTTAGCACCGCAAACACGCCACCATCAGACAGCCCATCAGCAACCGCACGGCCCAGTCGCGCAACCGTTTCCGGCTCCGTGCCATAGCACCGGCTTTTCAAAAAGGCATGGGTATTTTCACAAGCGACATCAACCAAGGGCGCGCAATTGGCATCCACGCCCAAGGCCATCATCTCAGCCGCAATCAACCGATACCGCAGATACATCGCGCGTGCGGCGTACTGCCCTGCCCGCGCAACAAATGGCAAAGGATCATCCCATTTTTGCCCAAGAGAGGCCCGCAACCGTTGAACACTGCCACCTTCTTGATCAATCAGGATCGGGACATTGCGTCCCACAGTGGCGCGCAGATCAGCACAAAGTGCGCGCACCTGCTCTGCATCGCGAATATTGCGCGCAAATAGAATATAGCCAAAGGGATTAGCCGCGCGAAAAAAGTCGCGCTCTTGCTCTGTTAATTCAAACCCTTTGCAGCCAAATATCGTGGCTCCAAAGCGCGTCACCGGGTGACCACAGGTATGCAATCCGCGTTCTCAGCTTTCAGCGCAGAACACAAACGTCGCGCATCACTTAGATCAACAAACCCCATTGCACGCAGACGATAAAACACGCGCCCACCGCTGGTAGCCCGCTGAATAACCCTGTCTTTGTCTTTTAGATAATCGCCAAAGCGGGCATGCAATTTGCCCCACTCCGCCTTGGCAATATCTTCGCTACCATAGGCCCCGAATTGCACCAGCCGCGTTCCCGCAGGAATGGTCGCCGGATCAACGTCACGCACAGCAATTGTTGGCACAGTGACATTATCAGCCGCCAAAGACGCCAATTGAACCGTGCGTTCAAAATTCTGTGGCCGTGCCAACGGACGCAGACTGCGCTTCAACCCATGTGTGGGGCGCGCCGTTTCTGCTGTGGTCTCAGTTACAGTCACGCTGGCTTGTTGCACAACCGATGGCGCGACATCTGCCAATTGCTCTGCACCTGCCGCGATTTGCGCAGCCAACGCCTCAATTGAATCCATGTCATTGGCATTCAATGGCTCCGGCGCGATTATTGGTTCTGCTTCTGGCTCGATAACTTGGCTAAGAGACACAGGTTCCAGCTCAATCGCCTCGATCACACCAGCTGACTGATCCTCACCCTCAAGCTCAATCGGCGCAGGTGCCAACACCAGGCGATCAGCAGGCGGTGTTGCCCCGCCCGTTGCCGCAACATCATTCACCGACAATCCTTGATGAGCAGCAGGCTGCCCCCCCGGCTCGTCCGGTTGAACACGCATAGGGCCTTCTGCGGCACGTACAACGGGCACGCCGCTCACATCTCGGACCAGAATTTTATAACCCCAGACGCCCGCACCAACGATCAGGGCCAACGACAATGCCGCCCCGGTCAAATTCGCCAACGCTCCAAAGGGTTTACCCTGCACGGATGCCATGGATGGCCCCGTCATCGGAATCTCTGCCATTATCGCCTCGCTCGCACCGGCGATACATTGTCGCCGGAGTGTTCTTGCCTAACCTCAACTCCGCGCGACGTGCAGCTTTTTACCGCATCTCTTGTGCAGGAGTTACACCCAGAATACCAAGACCTGAGGAAATAACAACGGCTACGGCACGTGCGAGTGCAATTTTAGCCTGAGACGTCGCCACATCACCCTCTTGGATAAAACGTAACTCGGGCAATTCGTGCCCCCGGTTCCACAATCCATGCAATTCACTTGCCAGCTCATAGAGATAAAAGGCAACGCGGTGCGGCTCATTCGTGCGGCCCGCAATTTCGACCAAACGCGGCCATTCTGCGATCTTCTTCGCTACAGAAATCTCCGCCTCATGGTCCAGCTTGCTTAGGTCCGCAGCCGCCAAAACCGCATCATCCACTGCTATTTCGGCGTCTATTGCTTTGCGCGCAACCGAACAAACCCGCGCATGGGCATATTGCACATAGAACACAGGGTTATCACGCGACTGCTCCAAAACCTTGTCAAAATCAAAGTCCAACGGCGCATCATTTTTGCGTGTCAGCATCACAAAGCGGGTCACATCTGCCCCCACCTGTTCGACCAGATCCCGCAGCGTGACAAAATTGCCAGCCCGCTTGGACATTTTGAACGGTTCGCCGTTTTTCCACAACTTCACCAGCTGTGTCAGCTTGATATCAAGGGATACTTGCCCGTCAGACAAGGCCGAAACAGCGGCTTTCATCCGTTTGACATAGCCGCCGTGATCCGCCCCAAAAACGTCAATCAGCGCATCATATCCACGGCTCACCTTATCATAATGATAGGCGATATCCGGGGCAAAATAAGTCCACGCACCATCTGATTTTTTCACCGGACGATCCACATCATCCCCATGTTCGGATGACTTGAACAATGTCTGTTCGCGCGGCTCCCAATCTTCGGGTTTTTTGCCTTTTGGTGGCTCCAGCACACCTTCGTAGATCAGGCCCTTGTCCTGCAATGATTGTAGAGCTGCCTCAATCCGGCCAGATCCATACAGGGATTTCTCGGAATAAAACAAATCCATCTTCACGTTCAACGCGGCCAAATCGGCGCGGATCAGATCCATCATGGCCTCTGTTGCAAACTCACGGATTTCCGCCAGCCATACCTGCTCACCTTGGCCAACATAGGCATCCCCGACCTTGGCCTTTAGCGCCTCTCCGACCTCAATCAGATAGTCACCGGGATAGGTGCCGTCCACAAAGGCGACCTCCTGACCATGGGCCTCAAGATATCGTAAATAGACCGAACGCGCCAAAACATCGACCTGCGCGCCGCCATCGTTGATGTAATATTCCCGCGTCACATCAAAGCCGACGAAATCCAGCAGGCTTGCCAATGCATCGCCAAAAACCGCGCCCCGTGTGTGCCCGACATGCAGCGGGCCAGTAGGGTTCGCAGAGACATATTCCACGTTCACCCGCTTGCCCTGCCCCATGCTGGAGCGCCCAAAACCAGAGCCGGTTTGCAGCACGGCCTTGACCAAACCCTGCCAAAGCGAGGCATCCAAGCGCAAATTCAAAAACCCTGGGCCCGCGACCTCTGCGGTCGTCACGCGGTCATCGCTCATCAGCAAAACCGCCAAGGCATCCGCAATATCACGCGGTTTCATCTTGGCTGGCTTGGCAAGAACCATCGCCGCATTGGTCGCCATATCACCGTGTGCTGCATCGCGAGGCGGCTCCACAGCGACATTGGAATAATCAAGCCCGGCTGGCAGCTGTTCAGCGGCAACCATCATATCCAGCTTTTCAACAACCAGCGTACGGATATCAGCAAAGAGGTTCATCACGGCATTCCCTATAGATTTAGGCTGGGTTTATCATTCAAGGCCGCAGGGTCAACGCTCCTGACGCGCTGCGCCTTACAATATCGCGGTATAATCCATTTTATGCGGCTCATCTTATACCTGAAACGCCGTGGTGCCAAAGCTCAGCCCCCCTCGCCCAGTTCGCAGGGTTTCGCGGCGAAACCTATTCGGAGCGTTGCGAGAGCGTTTTGCAGGTTTCGCGGCGAAACCCATATGCCGATTTAGGGGCGATTTACGGGCGGGCTGGCACCCTGTCTGCGCCCCCCAAACCTCTGATGCCAACAATCTCAGCGCCCCAGCGGAATAACTGCGCCATTTATCCCGCGCCCATCGGCTGTCATCAGAAAACTAACAACCCCGTGCACTTCCTTGGGGGCGGTATCCGACCCCACGATCAGCGAATTCATCCGCACCTCGCCGGTTTCGGCCAAAGTTGTGTGCAGTGTTTTCAGCGCTTCAGAGATTGATTTGCCAATCATATCCCCGTCATCCGGTTCACTCATTACTGTGATGATCATCCCATCAGCCCCTCCCAATCCACGCCACATCGCAGTTGAGATTCCATGTATCGAGGAAATAAGCCGCATCTTGGCACCCGCATGGCGCAGGGCCTGTAGGTTCACCAATAGATGCACAGGTTCCTTGTCCCAAATTTCGGCAAGACGTTCGCATAAAAACGGATTCAGGATATCCAAAGCCAAAGGCTCGATCCGCTCGGGCGCGTGCTGTGCCAAGGCGATCAGCCCGTCGTGGTCACGGTCCAAGGCAACAATCCGCGCGCCCTCATCACTGAGACAAGCAGACAGATGCCGCCCCATCTCGGAGACCGCGCCGGCGATGACTATTGTCTGCCCATCACGTTGACCCATACTTCGTCAGTACCCATTACCACAGTATGGGCCGTAAACTGAAAATTCGATTTAGTCAAAATACAGTTGTGAATAACAGGCGGTCAGCCGCCTTCCCCAAGGACAAGTCGCGCATGTTCTTGCAGCGCAAATCTATCGGTCATTCCCGCGATATAATCACTGACAATACGCGCCATGCCCGTATCATCCGTCACGCGCCCGATATCGTCGCGCCATGTTTCGGGCAACAACGCCGGGTTCGACATGTACAACGGAAACAAGTCCTCAATGACTTGGGTCACCTCGGAGCGTTTGGCCATCACCGAGGGGGCGCGGTACATGCGCGTAAACAAGAACTGCCTGATCTGTTGCAGATCGGCCCAAATTGCCCCCGAAAACTGCACAACCGAGTGCCCCAATTCGCGGATCTCTTGGGAGGTGCCCGCCCCGCTGTCACGTAATAGGGCCTGCGATGTTTCGATCACATCCCCCACCATCACCCCAAACACGCGACGCAAGGCCTCATGGCGGCGACGGATGCTGTCCAATCCCGGATACAACCGATCCACCTCCGCATAAGCGCCTGATACGATTGGCAGATCATAGATGTCAGCCTCAACAAACAACCCTGCCCGAAGCCCATCATGCAGGTCGTGATTGTTATAGGCAATGTCGTCTGCCAATGCCGCAACCTGCGCCTCCGCACTGGCGTGGGTGTGCAATTCAAGACAATGGCGCGCATCATATTCTTGCAGTGCGATCGGCAACTCACCGATAACTGGGCCGTTGTGTTTTGCAATCCCCTCAAGCGTTTCCCAAGTCAGATTCAGCCCGTCAAATTCTGCATAATGCCGCTCAAGTGATGTAACGATTTTTATCGCCTGCGCGTTATGATCAAAGCCGCCATAGGGCGTCATAAGCAAATCCAGCGCATCCTCGCCTGTATGTCCAAACGGCGTATGCCCGAGATCATGAGCCAGCGCCACGGCCTCGGTCAGTTCCTGATTCAGACCCAAAGCGCCGGAAATTGTCCGGGCCACCTGCGCCACCTCAATTGAGTGGGTCAGCCGGGTTCTGTAGTAATCCCCCTCATGCTCAACAAATACTTGGGTTTTATGTTTCAAGCGGCGAAAGGCGCTGGCATGAATGATACGATCTCTATCGCGTTGAAAACAGGAGCGAAAAGAGCTTTCTTCCTCAGCGAATAACCGGCCTCTGGTTGCATTTGGATCAGCCACAAAAGCCTTTGTCATTTTCTTATCCTTGTCGCCTGACTATGGTCTTCTTATATTAGGTTTCTCAGACCGATTGAACAGCACAAACCCGTCAGGAAAACAAATGCAACTTCCTCCCAAAGTGACCGAACGTGCCTTTGCCCGGCTGGCTGAAATCGGGGCGTCTGATCAAGGGCAGGCTCTGCGGGTTGCCGTGGACGGCGGCGGCTGTTCCGGTTTTCAATATGAGATCAAACTGGATGCGCCCTCTG
>CAXIAD010000092.1:0-9588 GCA_964021645.1 uncultured Cognatishimia sp.
GGGTTTTGAATTGATGCACGCGGGTAAATCAATCCGTGCGGTTGTCGAGTTTTAAGACCCCGATTTACAGTAAGAATATGCGCCCCCTACACAGTGGGGCGCATATCAAACGGCGATATTTACCGTGCCGGGGTGCCGTATCGCGCCAAAAATGTATCAACAGCGTTTACCACAACGCGCTGAACCTCTGCGTCGGAAAACTGTGTCTGAATACCAAAGGCTGCTTTGTTCCAGAGATCCGCTTTGCACAATTCTGCAAGCTGCTCGGCGGCCATGTGAAAATCATCAATGAACAACACCTGCTGCGCGGCGGCCTCTTGTAGGAATAGGCAAATTCGATCACGCCCCATGCGCGGGCCAGCCTGATAAAACGCCTGCCCCAACTCTGGAAAGCGGTCACGTTCAGCGACACAAATCCGAAACACGCCCTGCGCAAAGTCAGAGATGAGAAATCTGGTCAGCTTTTCTGCGGCAATTAACAGCGCCTCGCGCACGGGGCCTGCCTGGTTCACCAAGACCAATGTTTCGGTCGCCATGCGGTCGCATTCACAGATCGCAACCTCCATAAACAACAGCCGTTTATCGGAGAAATAGCTGTATAGCGTTGCCTTGGACACGCCAGAAACGCGCGCGATCTCGTCCACGCTTGCCCCCTCAAAGCCGTCACGCAAGAAAACCTCGCGCGCGCCCTCGAGCACCTGATCGAATTTCCGGCCTCGGCGAATATTAGAAATTGGAGCGTTCATGTGTCTCATTCAACTTGGAAACCTTGATTGTATACTAGGCTTACTGCTTGCGACAAGGTGCAGCATAGGCTTGCGAATTGTGAAATCTGCACTATTTTAGAATGATTCTAATATGAGGTCCCCATGCGCTTTTTCAACCAGAGACGCAGATTCAGTGATTTGAGCGAACAAGAGCTCATCGCCTTGGCCATTTCAAACGAGGAAGATGACGCGCGGGTGTTTCGCAGCTATGCCGAAATGCTGCGCGAGGAATTCCCCGGTTCAGCCAAAGTATTTGACGGAATGGCCGAGGAAGAAGACGCGCACCGCCAAATGTTGATTGATTTGCATGTAAAGCGGTTTGGCAAAACCATCCCGTTGATCCGGCGCGAACACGTTGCGGGGGCCTATGCGCGGCGTCCAGTTTGGTTGATGAGCAATCTTGGGTTGGAGAAAATTCGCGACGAAGCCGCCGAGATGGAGCGGGTGGCAGAGCGGTTTTATCGCGCCGCTGCGACGCGGACAACGGATGCGGACACACGAAAACTGTTGGGTGATTTGGCCGCAGCAGAGGCCGGGCATCAACACACAGCACATGAGTTATCAAAGGCGCATCTGAACGATGATACGCTTGCGGATGAGGATGCCACAGCCAAGCGCCAGTTTCTGTTGACGTGGATTCAGCCGGGGCTTGCTGGATTAATGGACGGGTCTGTTTCGACATTGGCACCGATTTTCGCGACGGCATTTGCAACGCAAGATACGTGGACCACGTTTCTGGTTGGGTTGGCGGCATCTGTTGGGGCGGGGATATCAATGGGCTTCACCGAGGCGGCGTCTGATGATGGCGAATTGTCTGGGCGCGGCTCACCGATTAAGCGCGGGTTTGCCTCTGGGATAATGACCACGGTTGGGGGGTTAGGGCACGCCCTGCCCTATCTGATCACCGATTTCTGGACCGCGACGATCATCGCCTTCATCGTGGTGTTTCTTGAGCTATGGGCGATCGCGTGGATACAAAACCGGTATATGCAAACGCCGTTTTTCAGGGCCGCGTTTCAGGTGGTTTTGGGGGGTGCATTGGTGTTTGCCGCAGGGGTGTTGATTGGCAACGGGTAGAGATGCCCACCGCGCCGTCACGTAAGATTGGCGGTTTTGCGTTGCTATTTGGTCAAGTGATGTTACCAAATCGCCTATGATTGAGGTATTTCTGCAAACCCTTCCGTTTTTCGCCGTGATTGGTCTTGGCTATTGGGCCGGGCGCACTGGATTTTTCAATCAGGAGGCCACGGCCTATCTGACGAAATTTGTGTTTTACTTTGCTTTGAGTGCGATGCTGTTTCGATTTTCTGCCAATTTATCACTGGGAGAGGTTTGGGACTGGCCGCTTGTTGCGGCCTATCTGGCAGGCACCTTGGTTGTGTATTGCATTGCACTGAGTGTGGCATGGTTTCGACGGTTGGAGACCCCCTTGGCCGCGATGGAAGCGCAATGTGCGGTGATCGGGAACACAGGATTTTTAGGCGTGCCGATGTTGGTATTGCTGATGGGGGAGGCCGCGATCGGGCCGATCATGTTGGTTCTGGCGGTGGATCTGATCGTTTTCTCATCGCTCATTGTGATTTTGATCACTGCGGCGCGGGATGGGCGCATGTCGGTGCGTATCTTGTGGCCCGTTACGCGAGGCCTGTTGCAAAACCCGATGATTGTCGCGATGAGCGCTGGTTTGATTTGGTCGGCGCTGAGCCTGCCAATCCCGGCACCTGTCAACGAATTTTTGACCATATTGGGCGGCGCGGCAACGCCCGGCGCGCTATTTGCGATTGGGGCGTCATTGGCAGCAAAATCGGCGGAACGTCTTCACATCGCGGGCTGGTTGACGTTTTGTAAGCTGGTTCTGCATCCTGCCAGTGTGGCGATTGCGGCGATTTGCGTGTTTGCGGTTGATCGTTATTCTGCCGGGGTGATCATTGCGGCGGCGGCCCTGCCTGTGGCGGGGAATGTTTATATGTTGGCGCAACATTACGGCGTGGCACCGCATCGGGTGTCTGCGGCGATATTGGTCTCGACCGTGCTGAGTATTGTGACGGTTTCCGGGGTCATCGCCACCGTGGCTGTGTATTTGTAAGACACCCAAGAAACAAAACCTGTGACTAAGTGGGTATCGTCAAAAGGTCGGTTATGTCTCGCCCAGAACGGCAAGCCGGTGCGGATCACACACAACAATCTTTTTGCGTTTACTGCTGACCAGCCCATCCTTTTCCCAAGCACTGAGAAGGCGGCTGACGGTGTGCAAGGTGGTCGCTGTCATTTCTGACACGTCCTGACGTGTGATGGGAAAGCTGATCTCGATCCCTTCGGGGGTGCGCGTTCCTGACTGATTTATCAACCGTAACAAGGCGCGCGCGATGCGTTGTTCGACGTGTTTTGTCGACATCTCGATAATGCGCGTATTCATCTCGGTAACGCGGTTGCCGATGGTTTTATATGTCTCGCTTGCGAAGCCCGGATAGGTGGCGACAAACGTCTGCCAAAGCGATGCGGGCCAAGAGAGCACCAATATCTCAGAGGCCGCGACCGCCGTTGCCGGATAGGTTTCGCGGCCCAGCGCCTGAGCGATCCCAAATAGCTGACCGGATGGGATGTGCAGGGACGTAACCTGTTCGCCGTCTAACGTAATTTTGACGACACGAATTGTGCCATCCAGCAATAGGAAGAACCGCTCGGCCTTTTCGTCTTCTTGAAAAACCGCGGTACCCGCAGCAAAACTGCGACAGCTCGCTTTATCAAGGATGGTTCTGATCTGCGTCCGCTCCAGCCGGGAAAACGGCGGTAAAGGCGACAGCAAGCTTTCGTCCAATCTATGCACAGCGGATTCCCAAAAAGCCAGTCCCCCCATTGGTACAGGCATTTTGCCCGCACCGCTAGTCGTCACAAGAAACGATGAAACCTTGGAAAAGGTTGATCTTGCGCAACGTTCGCGCTGGGGCGGGGATTAGGGTGACGGCCAAGAACGATCCATATGGAAGGAAACGAAATGATTCTAATTTTCATCGCTTCTGCTTTGGGCCTGTTGGCGCTGTTTGGTGCCGCAGTCGCATCCGACAGTTTGCGTCAACAGCGCATCCCCATGGGTCACAAGATGTCTTGGGGGCCAAAGGGGCCAGCGAGACCCTAAAACACACCGCTATTTGCCTAAAAACCTGCTGAAAAGGAATATGAGCTATGACTAAATCCATCACCTCAGGACTTATGAAAACCAGCCGCCGGAATGTTCTGCGCGGGTCCGTTCTTGCCGGAGCCGCTGCTGTCACCGGGTCCATGACAATGGCCACACCCCCACGTGCGCCCAAGTTGCATATGGCAAATGCCACATCAAAGAACCTGTATAAGGTGGCCGCAGAACAGGCGCAGGACACAACTGCAAAGGCGGCTGATTTGTCCGGCTATACCCGTGTCAAACAAGAGTTGGTCGCCCCGCCCTATGCCCCAGAGCATGAGCAAGTCGCCACAGGTGGGCCAAAGATCGTTGAAATCTTTATGGAAACAACCGAACGCCTGATGGTTGTCGATGAGGACACTGGTGCCTCTGTTTGGGCCCTGACCTATAACGGGTCGGTTCCCGGCCCGCTGATCATCGTGCATGAGGGCGACATGGTCGAACTGACATTGCGCAATCCGTCAGACAGCCAGATGGAGCATAACATCGATTTTCACGCCTCGACTGGTGCGTTGGGTGGCGGTGGTTTGACCCATGTTTATCCCGGTGAGGAAACCGTGCTGCGGTGGAAAGCGACCAAGCCCGGCTGCTTTACCTATCACTGTGCGCCGGGGGGGGCGATGATCCCCTATCACGTCACACATGGGATGAACGGTGCGGTGATGGTGTTGCCACGTGATGGGTTGAAAGACAAAGACGGTGCTGCGCTGAAGTACGACAAAATCGCCTATATCGGTGAGCAGGATTACTATCTGCCTAAAGACGAAGAAGGTGAATACATCTCCTATGAGGCGGCAGGGGACGACTACTCTGACAGTCTGGATGCGATGCGCACGCTGACACCAACCCATTGTGTGTTTAATGGCGCGGTCGGGGCGATCACTGGCGAAAATGCGATGAAATTCAACGTCGGTGAAACCGTGTTGATGATCCACAATCAGGCCAATCGTGACTCGCGGCCGCATTTGATCGGCGGGCATGGCAACTATGTCTGGGAGACCTCGTTTAGTGAGGCACCGCTGACAGGGTTGGAAACGTGGTTTGTGCGTGGTGGCACCGCGATGGCGGCTATGTACACCTTTGAGCAGCCCGGCGTTTATGCCTATGTGAATCACAACCTGATTGAGGCGGCATTGTTGGGAGCCACAGCGCATTTTGTTGTTGATGGCGAATGGGACAACACGCTGATGGAGCAGGTTGTTGCGCCACATGACTTTGAAGCGTGAACCATCATCAGGAGTAAGATGACATGACCTTGATCAGAGCCAACCAAGCCAAGACTGCATTTGTCTTGTTATGCGGTGCGGCTCTGATCGTTTTGGGGGTCGGGGCTGTGTCGGTTTTGCGCAGCCCGGCCCCTGTTTTTTATCCTGACCTACAGGCGATTTCTGTGGTGATGGAACAGGGGCGCAGATTGAATGTGCAAACCCGCGAAGTTACCGTCGCGCAGTGGCAGGCCTGCCATGATGCGGGACACTGTCAGTTGAAGTTATCGGCAGGTGGCAAGGTTTCTGATTATCCGGCGACGGGGATAAGTTATGAAGATGCGATGCAATATGTTGGCTGGATCAACACGTTAAGTGATCGGGAATGGCGCCTGCCAAGTGCCGCAGAATGGCGCGAGCTTGCGTTGGAAGTTATGCCGGAAAAGCCTGATCCCATCTTTACCGATCCCTCGTTGACATGGGCCTCTACCTATCTGACGGCAGCAAACCAAACCGGGCGTGCCTTGCGCCCGAGTGGGGCATTTTCCGCGACCTCGGCAGGGATTGAGGATCTGGATGGAAATGTGTGGGAATGGACGCAGGATTGTTATGCCGGGTCCAGCGGGCAAGGAGCCATGATTGATACCAGTCAGTGTCCTGCCTTTATCATGGGCGGTGAGCACGAAGCCATAATGTCATATCTGGTAAGAGATCCCGCGCGCGGCGGCTGCGCTGTGGGTGCACCGCCTGCCCATCTCGGGATGCGGCTTGTTTCGGATACATAGGTGTCACGGGTGGCAACAGGTGATGCAGAGGATCAGAGGATACATAACCAGTGCGGCGACCCGAAAGCAGACCAGTATTGTCCATATCCAATGTGATGATATGTATGATCACATGCGTATCGCCAAAGCCGGGTGCGTGTGTGATCGTGCCGCTGTAAGGACAAACCCATGGAAGACGCCCCGCAGAAAAAACAGGTTACCAACCGCAAATGCAGCAATTGCGAAGGCGGTGCTCTTGTCTATTCGCAGACCATGCAAGCGGGTGTTGGCACGGAAAAACTGTATAAATGCGCCAGTTGCGATGTCGAAATTCGGATTCCACCAGAAGGGTTTATTGGCACCTATTTGGTTGTTTGGGCCATTGTGAGTGTCGGCCTGATCTGGCTATTTCTTCTGAACGGGTCATATCCGGGCGTGCTGTCCTATGTGTTTGTGGGCGGGTTCGTTGCGATAGGCGGGTATTCGGTGATTGGGGATCTGATCAAGCACCTGACCCACCCCATCCTTGACCAAGGGCATGAGGCGGCTCAATCAATGGATGATGCGCAGCCAAAAGCGAGCTTTATGACACGGTTTTGGGATTTGGGACTGATCAAAACGCCAGTGATTGCAATCCTGTTGATCGCGCTGGTTCTATTGGTGGCAACATTGATAGGATATGCGAATTATACCTATTTTTAGGGTGCGCCAGCAGGCAGTTTCAAACGCCAGTCATGCTACTTTCTGACGCCAAAACAGGCCCGATCTATGCCGCGCAAGTTGGGTTAGATCGCATTACAAAGGCGCGCCGCATCCAGCGTGGCAGAATAGATATTCCGGCTGGCAACAGCATCGCCGATGCGGTGCAATTGATAGGTGCCCTTGAGATTAGCGGTGAAAGTCTGAGGCGTACCTGCAAGCAAACTGTCGATATCTGTCACCCCGTCGTTGGACGAAGCCTCGCGCAGGGCGTGATACACCTCATCGGCGGGCAAGGTTCCACGCTCTACAACGATCTGATCTGCGGTCATTATTGTGGTTTGGCCCGTCACCTCGTTGGTGAAGGTGGCGGCAATTTGGTTGCCTGCACGCGCGACTGAACGCAGCTGCAAATCATATGACACCGGGATGTTCAGCTCGTATTGCTTTTGCTTCCACGTATTGAGTTCGGCATAGGTCATCTCTGGCCCGAGAGAGCCGTCAAGGGCGACAAATGCCACCTGTTTACCCGCAGTGGCAGCGCGTTCAGCACAGGACATTGCCGGATTTCGGCCTGATCCGTCATAGACCAACACATTGTCCCTGATCGGGACAGCACCGGTTAGGAAATCCCAAGAGGAGGTGACAAGTTCGGCCCCGTCGATCCAATCAATGTCGGGTATGCCGCCCGTGGCCACAATCACCACATCGGGATTTTCGGCCAGCACGTCATCTGTTTCAGCATAGGTATTCAGGCGCACAGTGACACCCAAATGGTCCAGCTCTTCGATGCGCCAATCAATCAGGCCGATCAAATCCTTGCGCCAAGACGCCCCCCCTGCGCCAATGAGAACCTGACCACCCAAGGCGGCACCTGCCTCAAACAACACAACAGTATGGCCGCGCTCACCGCAAATGCGGGCGGCCTCTAGCCCTGCTGGGCCTCCACCAACGACAACGATCTTTTTGCCAGCATTGACGTCCGGTTCGGCCACGTGGGGAAGTGTGTTTTCCTGCCCGGATGCGGCGTTGTGCAGGCAACGCGGGCGGAAACCCGTCATGCAATGGGTTGCCCCGACGCAGGGGCGAATGCGTTCTTCCTCTCCGCGGGCGATTTTGTTGACGATATGGGGGTCGGCGATATGGGCGCGTGTCATGGCAACCAAATCCAACAGCCCCTCTTTGATCGCAAAGCGGGCTGTTGCGATGTCGGAGATTTTGGCGGCGTGAAACACCGGCAAGCTGACCTCTTTTTTGAAGGCTCCTACAGCTTGTAACCACGGCGCAATCGGCGAGGCCATGCCCGGCATGTTGTCCACGGCAAGGCCCCGGTAGGTATCCATCTTGCCGTAGGTCGCGTTGAAAAAGTCGATCTGGCCCGAGCGCTCAAATATCTGGGCTATTTCGACGGCCTCATCAAAGGTTAACCCGTCAAACCCCTCGTCGACGGCGTAGCGCAGGCCGACGACAAAATCATCACCAACACGGGCGCGAATGGCGTCATGCACCATCAGGCCAAACCGGCAGCGATTTTCGACAGAGCCGCCGAATTCATCGGTGCGCGTGTTGGTGTAGGGCGACAGGAACTGACCAATCAGGTGCGAGCTGGCCAAGGTTTCGATGCCATCTAGCCCGCCCTCTTTGCAGCGCATGGCGGCGTCGGCATAGGCATTGATCACGCGGTGAATATCGTGCCTGTCCATTTCTTTGGGAAAACTGCGGTGCAATGTTTCGCGAATGGGGGACGGGGCGATTGTGGGCAGCCAGTTGCCCATATGCGGATCACCCCGGCGGCCAAGATGGGTGATCTGACACATGAGGGCAGCCCCTTGGGCGTGCATCCGTTCGGAGAATTGTTGCAGGTGCGGGATAACTGCATCCACGCCAACATTGAGTTGCTGAAACACCGATGGGCTGTCTGGTGCGATATTGGACGACCCGCCAAACATGGACAGGCCGATGCCGCCTTTGGCCTTTTCCTCATGATACCGTTGATAGGCATCTTGGGGGAAACCATCCACCTCTAGTCCGCAAGCGTGGCTCGTGCTCATCACGCGATTACGCAAGGTGATGTGTTTGAGTTGGAAGGGCTGCAAAAGCGAATCAAATTTGGGCGTCACAGTTGCGGGCATCGCGGTCTTCCTAGCAAATAATAGTGTCACGCAAACCAGTTAAGAGCCAGCGTAGGTGAGTGAGCTTAAAACAACACGCCTACGGAACCTAACAATGAGCGACGGATACCCCCAACATTGCGACAGATAAGTCGTTTCCGAACAATTATTGGGTTTGACCATCCGATACTCACACGACACAGTAACCCGCAAAGCGAACGGCATTTGTTCGCATTTCCTGCTGCATAATGGACGCTCTAGATGAGATACGTAAAGCCCGACAGTTTTGAAGCCGCCTCGACGTTGTTACTTGAGGAGCAAGGCACCAGCCGAATTTTGGCAGGCGGCACAGATGTGCTGGTTCAGCTGAAATCAGAAGTTGTGGAACCGGATTTGATGGTCGATCTGAAACACCTGCCGGGGATGCGCGATATCCTTGCTGAGGATGGTGGTTTTCGGATCGGTGCTGCGGTGGCGGGTGCTGTTTTGGGTGAGCATGACGGTGTCAAATCCCAGTGGCCCGGTGTGGTTGAGGGCATGGAGTTGATCGGTTCAACCCAAGTACAAGGCCGCGCGACAATGGTGGGAAATCTGTGTAACGGATCCCCTGCCGGGGACGCTGTGCCTGCGATGATCACTGCGGGTGCTACTGCGCGGTTGCATGGCCCGGATGGCGTGCGTGATGTACCTGTTCAGGACATTCCGGTTGGCCCGGGGAAAACCTCGATTGCTAAGGGTGAATTCGTCACCTCGATCTATTTGCCAGCACGCCCTGAACGCGCGTCTGACGCCTATCTGCGGTTTATTCCGCGTACTGAGATGGATATCGCCGTATCCTCGGCTGCGGTTAATTTGGAGCTGGAT
>CAXIAD010000093.1:0-9255 GCA_964021645.1 uncultured Cognatishimia sp.
TCCTCAACCATGGTTTCGATAGGTGCGGGAGAGATATCGGCCATCTCTTTGGGTTCTTCTGTACGCTTCGCTTGAGGCGCGTCTGATTCTGTATTGGCGGCGGGCTGCGCCGCAAGAGGCGCTGGTTCCGCAGCCGGATCCGAATCTGTGGCGCGCAGCACAATGGCACCATGTTCATGGGTTGCCTGAACGCGGCGCTCTATTTCGCGCTCAGCGATACGGGTAAGCATCTCTGCATCAGGGGTGGGCGGCTCTGCGCCAAAATACCGATCATCCCCGGCAAGATCGCGAAAATACTCCGCAATTGCTTTCATTGTCTCGAAAGAATCATCAAATCCCTCGAGAGTGCACGAGAATGTCCCATATGAGACCGTTAAAACTTTGTTATTCGTAACCATCGGATGTGCGTCCTTCGAACTATACTCTAGCTTGTTTAACAGTAGGACCACGACCAAAGCTGATCGATTCTGTGCCTAGGAGCGTATCATTTTAAGGCTAGATTGTGGTCAGTTTCGTTAATTACGGCAAATGAGGGTGAAATGGACTTAATTGTTAACAGTTTGGAACCAATAACCCTGGTTGGTGCAGGACAAGCCACGCAGAGTGATCTGAATCTAAGTCTTTTGATCGCGCCGCGGTTGGTGGCGGCGGATGGCGGGGCGGCGTTTTGTGTGAACAATGGCCATATGCCTGAGGCTGTCATCGGGGATATGGACAGTTTGGCGGCCTCAGAGAGGGCCGAAATCCCTGAATCGCGGATTTATCGCCTAGAAGAACAGGATAGCACCGATTTTGACAAGGCATTGCGCAACATCGCCGCCCCCTTGGTGGTGGGAATTGGATTTACCGGCGCGCGGTTGGATCATCAGTTGGCCTGTTACAATGTTCTGGTACGCAACCCTGATAAGCGGTGTTTGTTGTTGAGTGATACGGATATTGCGTTTTTGGCCCCACCATCGTTGCAGATGAATCTTGTGGCGGGGACGCGGGTATCGCTGTTTCCGTTGGGGCTGGTTGAGGGGGCATCTGAGGGATTGCGGTGGCCCATTGGCGGTTTGGTTTTCACGCCAGATGGGCGCATTGGCACCTCAAACGCGGCAGTTGGGCCTGTTGAGTTGGTAATGACGGCCCCAAAGATGTTGATCATACTGCCGCGAGACTGGTTGGAAGAGGCGGTTAGGGCGTTACTGGCTTTGTCCGGCTCATGGCCTGCTCTCGGTAGATAATGTAAAGACCAGCGGCCATTGTGATGGTGATGCCAATCGCGGCAAGGCCGTTGGGCAGGTCGGAAAAGATCAACCAGCCGATGGCGGTGGCGATTGGAATTTCGAGATATTGCATTGGGGCCAATGTGGCTGAAGGCGCAAATCGCAGTGACCACGTCATCATGAGATGTGCCAATGTCCCCAGCACGCCAATCAACAAAAGCAGCCAGAGCGTATTGCCCTGCGGCAAGGTTAGGTCGGTTCCAGCAACCCCCGCAGAATTTCCCCAGAGTAGCAGGGGCAAAAGAACCACGACGGCCAAGACGCCACTGGAGGCCTGAAGGCTGATGGGGTCGACCTGTTTGGCAATTTGGCGGGTGATGAGCATAAAGAACGAAAATACCACCGCTACCACCATCGGGAGCAGTGCAGGCAGGCCCACTTCGGCAAAGCTGGGTTGCACCACAAAGAGCGTGCCGATGAAGCCAACGAGGCAGGCCAGAATGCGGCGCAGGCCGACTTCTTCGTTCAGGACGTATTTTCCAAGCACCAACATGATGAAGGGCATGACAAAGACGATGGCGATGGCATCCGCGAGTGGCAGGAATTTAAGCGATGTGAACATGGCGGTAATGCCGATGATATGCAGCACGGTACGCAGGATCGTAAGGCGCAAGATGCGTGGGCTCAAATGCCAGCGGCGATTTGACAGGATAACGATTGGCACAAGGATCGTGGCTTGTACGGCAAAACGGGCAAGAACCAGCAAGCCGATTGAAAGGCTAGTGCCAAGCACTTTTGCCAAAGCGTCCCCCATGGGGGCAAGCACGCAAAAGCCGAGCATTAGCAGAATGCCTAAAAAGGGACGATCTTGGGTCATGGCGCGACGTTAGGGGGGATTTGGTGCCGGTGCAACGATGCCTTTGAGCGGGTTTTGGACTGGTACTGCACGGTGGGCAGATCAGGGGTGTTCGGGGTTGGTGCGGGAGTGTGGGGCTCTGCCCCGTCACATTGCCTTGCAATGCGACTCCCCGGGATATTTTTGCCCAAGAAAAGCACGGACGCGAAGGGAGGTGTCGGGGTGGTGAATTTTGAGCGTTTTATCTACACCTGATGCCGGTTTGTTTGGAAGTGCCGTGCTGCGGCCTGATGTCGTGGGTGTTTCGATAAATCGGGTGATCCATGTTTTTGTGGAATCTATGAGACGCGCGTATAGATGGGCGTGAAAAAGGCGGGCCAATGGTGTTTGGCCCGCCTTAGTAGATATGTTTGGTGGTTGTACCTAGCGATTCATGCGGTTTTCGATGAGGTCATCGACGACACTTGGATCCGCTAGAGTTGATGTGTCGCCAAGAGAAGCATGGTCGTTTTCTGCGATTTTACGCAGGATGCGGCGCATGATTTTGCCTGAGCGTGTTTTGGGCAAACCGGGTGCCCATTGGATTAGATCAGGTTTGGCGATGGGGCCGATTTCGCTGCGAACCCAAGTTTCGAGTTCTTTGCGCAAGGCGTCATCTGGTTCTTCGCCAGACATCAAGGTGACGTAGGCGTAGATGCCTTGGCCTTTGATGTCGTGAGGATAGCCGACAACCGCTGCTTCGGCGACTTTGGAGTGGGCGACAAGAGCGCTTTCGACCTCAGCTGTGCCCATGCGGTGACCGGATACGTTGATCACATCATCAACGCGGCCTGTGATCCAGTAATAACCATCTGCATCGCGACGGCAGCCGTCTCCGGTAAAGTAGTAGCCTTTGTAGTCGGAGAAGTAGGTTTGCTCAAAGCGTGCATGGTCACCGTAGACGGTACGCATTTGACCGGGCCAGCTGTCTTTGATGCAAAGGACGCCCTCAGCCTCGGTGGAGGTGAGTTCGACACCGGATTGCGGGTCAAGGATAACAGGCTGAACACCAAAGAACGGTGTGGTGCAGGAGCCGGGTTTGGTTGCTGTGGCACCGGGCAGGGGGGTCATCAGGTGACCACCGGTTTCGGTTTGCCACCAAGTATCAACGATAGGTGCGCGGCCTTGGCCGACGACTTCGTTGTACCAGTTCCATGCCTCGGGATTGATGGGTTCGCCGACTGTGCCCAAAACTTTGATAGAGCTAAGGTCGCATTTTTCTACAAACGCTTTGCCCTGGCCCATCAAAGCGCGGATGGCGGTGGGGGCGGTGTAGAATTGATTGACCTTATGTTTCTCGCAGACCTGCCAGAAGCGGCTGGCGTCTGGGTAGGTGGGGACACCTTCGAACATGATGGTGGTCGCGCCATTGGCCAGCGGGCCATAGACGATATAGCTGTGACCTGTGACCCAGCCAACATCGGCTGTACACCAGAACACATCGCCATCGTGGTAATCAAAGGTGATTTGATGCGTCATTGAGGCGTAGACAAGGTAGCCACCTGAGGTGTGTACGACACCTTTGGGTTTACCTGTAGAGCCTGATGTATAGAGGACGAAGAGCGGATCTTCGGCGTTCATTTCTTCGGCGGCGCATTCTGTTGGTGCTGCGGCCATGAGAGCGGTGCAATCGAAATCGCGCCCCTCTGTCCAAGTGGTTTGGCCACCGGTGCGTTTGACGACAAGCATTTTCACGTCATCCGCACAATGCAAAAGGGCCTTGTCGGCATTTGATTTCATCGGGGTGACGCGCCCACCACGAGGAGATTCATCAGAAGTGATGACAACTTTCGCGCCGCTATCGTTTACGCGGTTTGCCAATGCATCAGCAGAGAATCCGGCAAAAACGATCGAGTGGATCGCGCCAACACGTGCACAAGCAAGCATGGCATAGGCGGCCTCGGGGATCATTGGCATATATAGAATGACACGATCGCCTTTGGTGACGCCCAAATCTTTGATGACATTTGCCATGCGGCAGGTTTGGGCGTGCAATTCTTTATAAGAGATATGCAGGGCCTCATCGGTAGGCGAATCCGGCTCCCAGATAATGGCGGTTTGATCGCCACGTGTCGCAAGATGGCGATCCGTGCAATTGGCTGCCACGTTCAGGGTGCCGTCTTCGTACCATTTGATGTCAACCGCGCCATGGGCGAAGTTGGTGTTTTTAACCTTGGTAAAAGGCTTAATCCAGTCGATGCGCTTGCCGTGCTCGCCCCAGAATGTTTGTGGGTCAGTCACCGAGGCCGCATACATTTCGTCGTATTGAGCCTTGTCAATTAACGCAGTTTTGACGAATTCGGGGCTTGGAGCATAGGTTTGTTCAGACATCATAGACCTTTGGATTATTGAGTGTTGTTGCAACACTACTGAAGTACAATTTCTAGGGTAACACAGCCACAGTATGTGGCGTGGGACCGAAGGAATTATTCAGCTAGTCAGCGTTGGTTTCAAGTACCCAGTTTAGATTGCCAAATATTCGGAGCGCAACTCGGCGTTTTCTAGAACCTCTTGAGCGGTGCCATCAAAGACAATACCACCTGTATCCAAGATCACAGCGCGGTCAGCAAGTTCAAGGGCGCGGACGGCGTTTTGTTCAACAAGGATAGTAGTGATGCCTTGGTTTTTGATGATGCGCAGAGTTTTTTCGATCTCATCAACAATAACCGGGGCAAGACCTTCGTAAGGTTCATCAAGCAGCAACACCTTAATGTCGCGAGCCAATGCCCGTGCAATCGCGAGCATCTGCTGTTCACCACCTGAGAGAGTGATACCCTCTTGTTTACGGCGTTCACCCAAGCGAGGGAAAAGTTCGTACAGGCGTTCAATTGACCAGCCAATAGGAGGGGCGATCTGCGCGAGTTGCAGGTTTTCCTCGACTGTGAGGCCGGGGATAATGCAGCGATCTTCGGGCACAAGGCCGATGCCTGCAATGGAAGCTTCATAGCTTTTCATTGTATGCAATGGAACGTGATCCAGCCAAATTTCGCCATGGGTGACTTGGGGGTCATCCATACGAGCAATGGAACGCAGAGTGGATGTTTTGCCTGCACCGTTACGGCCCAGCAGCGCCAGAATTTCACCTTCGTGTACATTGAAGCTGATGTTCTGGACGATGTAGCTTTCGCCGTAATAGCTTTCCATATTCCAGACAGATAGGTAGGCGGGGGCGGTCTCGGCTAGATTGCGGCCCTTGGAGAAATCGGTTTTCGAGTTCATGGTTTTTCCTTACTCGCAGTAACTTTTCAGACGTTTAGCGCACCCTTTGCGTGTCAACAGGGACAGATGCAAAGGGTGCGTTGGTCTGTCGCCTTAATCGGCGGCCTCGCCCAAATAGGCTTCTCTAACCTTGGGGTGACCTTTGATGTTTTCAGGCGTGTCTTCTACCAGGGGGGTGCCCTGTGCCAGAACAGTGATACGTTCTGCCAAACTAAAGACCACATGCATGTCATGCTCGATGATAGCGATTGTGATGTCGCGCTCTTCCTTGATCTGTTTTAGCAGATCAATGGTGTTGTTGGTATCAGCGCGCGCCATGCCGGCGGTTGGCTCATCCAGCAGCAATAGGCGGGGTTCTTGAGCAAGGCACATGCCGATTTCAAGACGCCGCTTATCACCACGAGACATGGATGCAGAATGCATATGGCGTTTATCGGCCATATTCATATCTTCAAGCATGGCCTCGGCCTTCTCCAGAATATCACCTTCGTCCATCATGTGCTCAATCGCGTGCATCCGAAACGCGCCGTCACGTTTGGCAAAGCACGGGATCATCATGTTTTCGAGCACGGTGAGATCACTGAAAATCTCGGGTGTTTGGAAAACACGCGAAATGCCCATTTGGTTGATCTCATGCGGTTTGCGGCCCAACACTGACTGTCCGTCAAACAAGACTGAACCCGTATCTGGGATCAGCTTGCCGACAAGACAATTGAGGAGAGTAGATTTACCAGCCCCATTGGGGCCGATAATGGCATGCACGGTGTTTTCTGCAATGCTTAGGTTAACATCACCGAGAGCCTGAAGGCCGCCGAAGCGTTTGCCCACATCTTTGATTTCAAGAATACCCATATTTTGGTTTCCTTATTCTGCGGGCTTGTTGGAAGCGGGTTTATCGGTAGAGGTTGGCTTGCGTTTAAAGAGACGCCCGATACGCTGGCCCCCTTCGACAAGTCCACCCGGCAAGAAAATCACGATGAGCATAAACAACACACCCAGCGTCAAATGCCAGCCTTTGCCGACGAAATGTTCAACAACCCAAACAACGGCATTTTCCATGCCATCGGGCAGAAACCCGAACCAGCTGTGCAAAACGCTATCGTTGATCTTGGAGAAGATGTTCTCAAAGTATTTGATAAAGCCCGCACCAAGAACGGGACCGATCAATGTGCCTGCGCCGCCCAAGATTGTCATCAAGACAACTTCGCCTGAGGCAGTCCACTGCATACGCTCAGCACCTGCAAGCGGATCCATTGAAGCCATAAGGCCCCCAGCAAGACCAGCATACATGCCAGAGATAACAAACGCCGCCAGTGTGTAGGGACGTGGGTTGAGGCCGGTGTAGTGCAGACGCGTTTGGTTAGATTTAATCGCACGCAGCATCAGCCCAAAAGGAGAGCGGAAAATTCGTACAGATAGATAGAAGCTAACCAGCATAATCAGCGCACAGAGGTAGTAACCTGCGTTGAACTGAAAACTCCAAGCGCCAACGATCATCTCGTATGTCGATCGCATTTCAATACCAAAGAGACTGGTCACCGGAATACCGCCGTCTGCTGTGACGGAAGATCCAAGAATACGCGGGTCATTCAAGGTAAGCTGCAAGCCAGTTTCACCATTGGTGATAGGTGTAAGCACCGAATAGGCGAGGTTGAAGCTCATCTGTGCAAAGGCCAGCGTCAGAATAGAGAAGTAAATCCCTGAGCGACGCAGTGACACATACCCAATCAGAACCGCAAACAGGCCTGAAATGATCACCGAAAGGATGATCGCGGGAATGACGTTCATACTAAGAAGTTTGAACATCCAAACCGCAGAGTAGGAACCGACACCCAGAAACGCGGCGTGTCCAAAGGAGAGATATCCAGTCAGACCGAAGAGGATGTTAAAGCCAATTGCAAAGATGCCAAAGATGACAAATCGTTGCATAAGGTCAGGATATCCCGCGTTGAACTGCGCCATAGCGCTGCCTGTTGGGAAGGGGTTAAGCAGGAATGGCGCAAACATTGTCAGCAGTGCCACAACTACCAGAATAGTGAAGTCTTGTTTGTTTAGTCCGAGCATGGCTTATTCCTCCATCACGCCTTTGCGGCCCATCAAGCCACGAGGGCGGGTGAGCAGGATGATGATTGCGACAAGATAGATGATGATCTGATCAATGCCGGGGAGAAGGGATTTTACTTCGTTCATGGAAGCAAAGCTTTCGAGTACACCTAGCAGGAAGCCCGCCAGAACTGCACCCGGAAGGCTGCCCATGCCGCCAACAACAACCACAACAAAGCTAAGAACGAGAAAGTCCATGCCCATGTGATAGTTAGGAGAGTTGATAGGCGCGTACATGACGCCAGCAACACCGGCAACTGCGGCAGCGATGCCAAACATGATGGTAAAGCGTTTGTCGATATTGATCCCAAACAAACCAACTGTTTCGCGGTCCGCCATACCAGCACGTACAACCATACCAAAGGTAGTGAATTGCAAGAAGGCAAAGACAGCGGCGATAATGAGGGCCGAGAAACCAAAGTAAACCAAGCGCCAGTACGGATAGATGATGGCGTTAGGATCAAAGCCAAGCAGAACACCAAAATCAAAGCTACCTTTGAAGACATCAGGTGCAGGGGTTGGGATCGGGTTTGCGCCGAAGTAGTGTTTGATGATTTCTTGCATCACGATCGCGAGGCCAAATGTCACCAGAATCTGGTCAGCATGAGCACGCTTATAGAAATGCTTGATCAATCCCCGTTCCATTATAAAGCCAAAGGCAATCATAATTGGAATGGAGAAGAGAATTGCGAGTGGAACGGACCAGTCGATTATTGCGGCACCCATTTCGGGGCCGAACCAACTTTCGATATAAGGAATCTTAATCTTGAGCGGATTTCCCAGAAAGTCGGTCTGGGTCTCATCAATCACTGTATAGCTGAATGAGAGAATTTTGCTGAGGGTCACGGCACAGAAAGCACCGATCATGAACAGCGCACCATGAGCGAAGTTCACAACGCCCAATGTACCAAAGATAAGTGTCAGACCCAGCGCGATCAACGCGTAGGCCGAGCCTTTGTCGAGGCCGTTCAGGATTTGAAGGATGATTGCGTCCATTGTCCCTGCCTAGTTCATAATTGTGGAGTAACGACTGAGCGTTGTTTCGCATCTAGCCGAAAATGCACACGCCACCGTTCTTGCAGAATGCAAGCAGAGTTAACGTGAGAGGAAAGTCTTCTCGATTTAGAGAAGTTGGACCGAGACAAGTGAATGCCCCGGTCCGAGCAGAATTAAGAACCCGCGTTACAAGCGCCGAGTTGGCCGCCTGCAAACATTGGGTGATCTACTGCGTAAGTAACCTGTGCGGCAGGCGTCACTTCGACGACTTCCAATAGGTCGAACTCGGATGTTGGGTTTTCTTTACCCTTCACGACGAGCACGTCTTTAAAGCACTGGTGGTCTTCGGCGCGATAAAGCGTTTTACCATTGCCCAAACCGTCGAATTCAAAGCCTTCAAGAGCTTCTGCAACGGCGCAAGGGTTGTGGCTGCCAGCACGTTGGCAAGCATCAGCATAAAGCAATGTTTGGCAATATACAGTGTGTGCCGCCTGTGAAGGAGGGAAGCCGTATTTTGTGCCAAAGGATTTAACAAACGCTTTAGAACCTGCGTCTGTCAGTGACCAATGCCAGTTAGTTGAGCCAAAGATGCCTTTTACGTTTTCGCCAGCACCACGAGCCATCAGGCGCGAGTACAAAGGAACAACGATTTCGAACTGTTTGCCGTTGACGATTTTGTCACGCAGGCCAAATTGAACAGCGTTGGTCAAAGAGTTAACCATGTTCCCGCCGTAGTGGTTCAGAACCAGAACGTCGGCACCCGACTGCAATACGGGCGCGATATAGGCGGAAAAGTCGGTCTGTGTCAGCGGTGTTTTTACGGCGTTGACAGTT
>CAXIAD010000094.1:0-9235 GCA_964021645.1 uncultured Cognatishimia sp.
GTAGTTGTTCCCCAAGATGGGCGTAGTGCCTTTCGCATCAAATCGGCTGATGCCGGCGGGGTTTTGTTATCGACTGGGATCATCAAGACAGTCCACGGCGGGGGGTTGGATCTATCACTGGTTCCTGTGGGCAACGTCGGAAACTATGCTGGCAATCTGAAAATCAAATCTATCCGCGTGCGTGAAGCCCCCGCGATGGCGGAGCTGTTGAATGCAATCAGCGTTGTGGGCTTGCTTGAACAACTTGGCGGGCAGGGCATCTCCTTTGCCGAAGTAGATTCTATTTTCACCCTTACACCCGATAGAATAATTGTGAAGCAGGGGAGCGCCGTTGGCCCCTCGATGGGCATATCAATGGATGGTGTCTATGGCTTGGAAAGCGGCAAGTTTGATATGCAGGGTGTGCTTTCACCTATTTATATTGTGAATGCCGTTGGCCGCCTGATTGCACGCAAGGGAGAGGGGCTGATTGGGTTTAATTACAGCCTGCGCGGCACTGCTGCGGAACCTAAAGTACAGGTAAACCCCCTCTCGGTCTTGACGCCGGGGATCTTTCGCGACATTTTCCGGCGCCCGCCCCCAAAGGGAGTTGGCGAGCCGAAAACCAAACCATCAAA
This sequence comes from uncultured Cognatishimia sp., assembly GCA_964021645.1. Taxonomy (GTDB): domain Bacteria; phylum Pseudomonadota; class Alphaproteobacteria; order Rhodobacterales; family Rhodobacteraceae; genus CANLDA01. The sequence goes on from CAXIAD010000094.1 coordinate 618, forward strand.
ACCCTCTCAACCCGGAAGATAACTGAAATGAACTTGTCGGACTTTGATTTTGAACTGCCTGACAACCTGATTGCGACCCGCCCTGCGGTGCCGCGAACCAGTTCTAGATTGCTTGTCGCGACAGCGGATACACTGACTGACACAAAGTTTTCGGATATCACGAGCTGGTTACGTTCTGGGGACCGTCTGGTTTTGAATGATACCAAGGTCATTCCGGCACGGTTGACTGGGCAGCGATTTCGTACTTCCCCCGAGGGAACCACCTCCGCCAAAATCGAGGTGACCCTGCTTGAACCTCAAGAGGCAGGGCGTTGGACCGCGCTCGTTAAACCGCTAAAGAAACTGCGCGAAGGCGAGCATATCACCTTTGCAGAAGGGTTCTCCGCAGAGCTAGTTGAAAAACGAGACGGTCAGGCGTTGCTGCATTTTAATGCTTCTGGTGATGCGTTTGAAACGGCCCTTGCTGCGTCAGGCGCAATGCCGCTACCGCCCTATATTGCCGCTAAGCGCCCGGCAGATGCGCAGGACATGACCGACTACCAAACTGTTTTTGCACGCCATTCCGGGGCCGTAGCTGCTCCCACAGCATCACTGCATTTCGACCAAGACTTGCTTGAGCTACTGCAATCCATGGGGGTCGAGATCAGCTATGTTACCTTACATGTTGGGGCTGGGACGTTTTTGCCAGTTAAGGTGGATGATATAACCACCCACAAAATGCATTCTGAGTGGGGGCAGGTGCCCCGTGCCGCTGCCGAGGCAATAATCGCCACAAAATCAGCCGGCCACAGGGTCATTCCGGTTGGCACCACCGCCTTGCGTCTGATCGAAAGCGCCGCGCATGATGGCCAAATTAGCGCGTGGGAAGGGGATACGGAAATATTCATCTATCCGGGTTATGACTTTCGCGTGGCGGATGCTTTGATAACAAATTTCCACCTGCCGTGTTCCACACTTATGATGCTGGTTTCGGCGTTGATGGGCAAGGACAGGGTTGATGACATTTATCGCCATGCCATCGAAAATGAGTATCGGTTTTTTTCCTACGGGGATGCATCACTGCTGTTACCGTGATGTGCCTGACGGGTCAGCGAAGGATACGTTTCGCTGACAAATTGCGGCTCCCTATCTCGTTTGACAGATTAGAACACTCGGTGCATTTTTGTGCGATGAGACGCAAATTGACCATGGCCGTCGCCAACAGATTGGCGGGCACCCAATTCATGTGCCAAAACATTGCTAACGCGAGCTAAGGACACCACTGATGTTTAATTTCGTATCAAGCGCATGGGCATTGTTGCTCGGCATGAATTTGTTGATGATTGGCAATGGCCTGCAATCCACGCTGTTAGGCGTACGCGGGCAGATGGAGGGCTTTGGCCCTTTCGAAATGTCTTTGGTGATGTCGGCGTATTTTCTGGGATTTCTTGGCGGTTCTAGAATGGCACCAGAAATGATCCGCCGGGTTGGTCATGTTCGGGTGTTTGCGGCACTGGCGTCCTTTATTTCCGCTGTTTTGATCCTCTATCCAACATTTCCATATCCTTGGGTGTGGATTATTGGCCGGATCATTATCGGTTTTTGCTTTTCGGGGGTGTATGTCACTGCCGAAAGCTGGCTGAACAATGCCGCAACGAATGAGAACCGTGGTCAAGCGTTGTCGATCTATATGATCGTGCAAATGCTGGGTTTGATTATCGCCCAAGGGTTGCTTTTGGCGGCTGATCCGTCTGGTTTTATTCTCTTCGTCATTCCCTCGGTGTTGGTTTCGATTTCGTTTGCACCAATTTTGCTATCAATCTCCCCGACACCAGCCTTTGAAGCAAGTAAACCGATGAGCCTAAAGCAGCTCGCAACGACCTCACCATTGGGGTTCGTGGGGATGTTTCTGCTAGGGGGCGTTTTCTCGGCGCAATTCGGGATGGCAGCCGTTTATGGGGCTGAAATTGGATTGTCGATCTCGCAAATCTCCTTGTTTGCGGCAACATTCTATATTGGTGCGATGGTGTTGCAGTACCCCTTAGGATGGCTTTCTGATCGTATGGATCGACGGGCGCTCGTGTTCCTCGCAGCATCGACCTGCGCAGGAGGGGCCTTCCTTGCGCTCGCATTTAGTGATGATTTTACGATGTTGCTGATATCGGCCACCTTGGTTGGCGGCATGTCTAATCCGTTGTATTCGCTATTGATCGCCCACACGAACGACTTTCTCGAAAGCGACGATATGGCATCAGCATCAGGCGGGTTGGTTTTTATCAATGGGGTAGGTGCAGTGTCGGGCCCGATCATTATGGGTTGGTTGATGAGTTCATTTGGCCCAAACGGATTCTTCCTATTCATTGCAATGCTTGCTGTGTTTTTGGCTCTTTATGCGGCCTATCGGACGACACGCCGTCCGTCGATCGCCGTGGAGGAGACCGGTTCCTATGCTCCGATCTCTCCAACCTCATCACCTGTCGCAGTCGAGGTGGCGCAAGAACACGCCATCGAGGCATATCAGGACGAAGAAACGACATAGAATCAGGGTTAATATGTCGGGTTTGACGTAATTTGTTACTGTGAATATCCGCTATGCTGTGTGTAACTTAAAAAGTGCTTGATGGGGGCATTTAGTGGTGAGGAGTAGCGGACTATGACGGGTCCGGAGGACATATTAAAATTTTGGTTGGACGAGGTCGGACCAAGTAAATGGTACGCGGTTTCCGAGGAACTTGATCAAGAGATCAGGGACCGATTCGAGGAAACCTGGAAGCTGGCAAAAGCGGGTAGTCTTGGACAATGGCTCACCTACCCGAGTGGCGCTTTGGCATATATCGTTTTGACGGATCAGATGCCGCGCAACATGTTTCGTGGAACGGGCAAAGCATTTGCTTCTGACCGGGCGGGGCTATCGGCGGCGAAACAGGCGATCCATCACAGATGGGACATGCGCATTGATGAGCCAGCTAGGCAGTTCTTTTATCTGCCTTTGATGCATTCGGAAAATCTTTGCGATCAGGAACGCTGTGTGCGCCTGATGAAGGAGCGGATGCCCGAGGCTGGTGTTGGTAATCTGCTGCATGCAAGGGCCCACCGTGAGGTGATCCGCATGTTCGGGCGATTCCCTTACCGCAACGAAGCGCTTGATCGGTGCTCTACGGCGGCCGAGAAAGATTATGTCGCAAAAGGGGGGTATGGCATTACTGTTCAAACCCTGCAAACCAAACAAGCGGCATAACAATCCTCTGATTATAAACGATATTTTCGCCCGCGCCTCTTTGCGCGGGCGTTCTCGTTGCAGGTCATGGTTCCTTGTTTTAAGCTCCGGTTGAAATACAACAAGGAGATACGTGCATGGCTGCCAAACCCTTTGACATGATTGTGATCGGTGCAGGGCCGGGGGGCTATGTCGCTGCCATCCGTGGCGCGCAGCTGGGATTGAATGTTGCGATTGTCGAACGTGAGCACATGGGCGGGATTTGCCTGAACTGGGGATGTATCCCGACCAAGGCGCTTTTGCGGTCATCCGAGGTGTTTCACCTGATGAACAACGCCAAGAGTTTCGGGTTGAGTGCAGACAATATATCCTTTGATCTCAACGCAGTAGTCAAGAGATCACGCGGTGTGGCCAAGCAGTTGAGCGGCGGCATCAGCCACCTGATGAAAAAGAACAAAATCACCACATTCATGGGCGAAGCCACCCTAACGGCCAAGGATAAAGTCAGCGTTAAAACCGACAAAGGCGTTGAGGAGCTGAGCGCGAAAAACATCGTGCTGGCGACGGGCGCACGGGCGCGCGAACTGCCGGGGCTTGAGGCGGATGGTGATCTGGTCTGGACCTACAAACACGCACTGCAACCACCCCACATGCCCAAGAAACTATTGGTCATCGGATCCGGCGCGATCGGCATTGAATTTGCCAGCTTTTACAACACATTAGGCGCGGATACGACCGTTGTCGAAGTGATGGATCGGGTGCTGCCAGTTGAAGATGCAGAGATTTCGGCATTCGCCAAAAAGTCCTTTGTGAAACAGGGCATGACCATCATGGAAAAGGCGATGGTCAAGCAGCTTGATCGCGGCAAAGGGACTGTTATTGCCCATATTGAGGTGGGCGGCAAAATCCAGAAACAAGAGTTCGATACCGTGATTTCTGCGGTCGGAATTGTGGGCAATGTTGAGGGTCTAAACCTTGAGGGTGTTGGCATAAAAACCGATAGAACTCATGTAGTTACGGATGAATATTGCCGTACAGGCGTGGGTGGAATTTTCGCGATTGGCGACATCGCGGGTGCCCCGTGGCTGGCCCATAAAGCAAGCCATGAGGGCGTGATGGTCGCCGAATTGGTCGCGGGCAACAAACCCCACCCGGTAAAACCCGAAAGCATCGCAGGCTGCACCTATTGCCACCCACAGGTAGCCAGCGTCGGCTATAGCGAGGCCAAGGCAAAAGAGCTGGGCTATGACATCAAAGTTGGCAGATTTCCCTTTATTGGCAACGGTAAAGCCATCGCCTTGGGAGAGCCTGAGGGGCTGGTGAAAACCGTGTTTGACGCCAAAACAGGCGAATTGCTGGGCGCGCATATGATCGGGGCGGAAGTTACCGAGCTGATCCAAGGTTATGTCGTGGGGCGCGCGTTGGAAACCACCGAAGTTGAGCTGATGGAGACGGTATTCCCGCATCCGACCCTAAGTGAGATGATGCATGAAAGTGTGCTGGATGCCTATGGGCGTGCGATCCACATGTAGCGGCATGCCGAAAACGGTAAAGATTTGATGACCCCTGCGGGTGCTGCGGTAAATGTGGTGCTTGCAGGGGGCGAATCCGGGGTTATGAGCCGGTTTTGGGAGCAAAGTTTTGTACGTTTTGTACAAAACACCCCCGAGTTTTGTACAAAATAGGCCCAAAGCAGCCCATTTTGACGCCGGTGAAAAAGTTTATTTATGGTTAATACGTGATCAGCGGAAGCCTGCGCAAAATGGCGGGGTTTGATCACGCGATCATACTGACGAAACTTGTCAGTAGTTGCGAGCGTGTTCATAGTTTGTTCACATTTTGCGCTTGGATAGTCACGCGCCATGCACTATCTCTGTGGGGCTGACCGCGCAACGATCTGAGGGCACCCATGGCTGAGCTGAAAAACATCGAAGTGCGCGGCGCGCGCGAGCATAATCTAAAGTCGATTGATGTGGATATTCCGCGCGATCAACTGGTGGTGATCACCGGGCTGTCGGGGTCGGGGAAATCATCGCTGGCGTTTGACACGATCTATGCCGAGGGGCAGCGGCGCTATGTTGAATCGCTGTCGGCCTATGCGCGGCAATTTTTGGATATGATGGAAAAGCCGGATGTGGATCACATCTCTGGTCTGAGTCCCGCGATTTCGATTGAGCAAAAGACAACGAGCAAGAACCCGCGTTCAACCGTGGGGACTGTGACGGAAATTTACGATTATATGCGGCTGTTGTTTGCGCGCGTTGGCACGCCCTATTCGCCAGCGACGGGCCTGCCGATTGAGGCGCAGCAAGTACAGGATATGGTCGACCGGATCATGGCGTTGGAAGACGGCACGCGGGGCTATCTGTTGGCGCCGATTGTGCGGGATCGGAAGGGCGAATATCGCAAGGAATTCCTGGAACTGCGCAAGCAGGGCTTTCAGCGGGTGAAGGTCGATGGGGAGTTTTACGAGCTGGATGAGCCGCCAACGCTGGATAAGAAATACCGCCATGACATTGATGTGGTGGTGGATCGTTTGGTGGTGCGCGAAGGGTTAGAGACGCGGTTGGCGGATAGTTTGCGCACGGCGTTGGATTTGGCGGATGGGATTTCTGTGCTGGAGACGGCACCGAGTGAAGGGGAGCCGGAGCGGTTCACGTTCTCGGAGAAATTCGCCTGTCCGGTGAGCGGGTTCACGATCCCGGAAATTGAGCCACGGTTGTTTTCGTTTAACGCGCCATTTGGGGCGTGCCCGACCTGTGATGGGCTGGGCAAGGAGCTGTTTTTTGACGAGCGGCTGGTGGTGCCAGACCAGACGTTGAAGATTTATGATGGGGCCTTGGCACCGTGGCGCAAGGGGAAGTCGCCGTATTTCTTGCAGACGATTGAGGCGATTGCCAAGCATTACGGGTTTGATCGCAGCACGCCGTGGAAGGATCTCGAGCCGCATGTGCAGCAGGTGTTTTTGTACGGATCTGGTGAGCAGGAAATTGATTTCCGCTATGACGAAGGCGGGCGCGTTTATCAGGTGAGCCGGGTGTTTGAGGGCGTCATTCCGAATATGGAACGGCGGTATCGGGAGACGGATTCAAACTGGATTCGGGAAGAATTTGAGCGCTATCAGAACAACCGCCCTTGTGGGGCGTGCCGGGGGCACCGGCTGCGGGCTGAGGCCTTGGCGGTGCAGATCGGCAAGCAGCATGTCGGCCATGTGGTCAAGCTGTCGATCCGCGAGGCATTGGCGTGGATCACGGATGTTCCCAACCATCTGACACCCCAACGACAAGAGATTGCCAAGGCGATTGTGAAGGAAATTCGCGAGCGGCTGGGATTTCTAAATAACGTGGGATTAGAATACCTTACGCTGTCGCGGGCCAGTGGTACGCTGAGTGGTGGCGAGAGCCAGCGCATCCGTTTGGCGAGCCAGATCGGCTCTGGTCTGACGGGGGTTTTATATGTGTTGGATGAGCCGAGCATCGGGCTGCATCAACGTGACAATGACCGGCTTTTGATGACGCTCAAAAACCTGCGCGATCAGGGCAATACTGTGATTGTGGTTGAGCACGACGAAGAGGCGATCCGCGAGGCGGACTATGTGTTTGATATCGGCCCCGGCGCAGGTGTGCATGGGGGCGAAGTTGTCGCCAAAGGAACACCTGCACAGATCATTGCCGATCCGGCATCGCTGACGGGGCAGTACCTGAACGGGACACGCGAGATTCCGATCCCAGAGAAACGCCGCAAGGGAAACAAGAAAAAAATTAAGGTCGTCAAAGCGTCGGGCAACAATCTGAAAGATGTGACAGCGGAATTTCCATTAGGGCAATTTGTCTGTGTGACAGGTGTGTCTGGTGGCGGAAAATCGACGCTGACAATTGAGACGCTGTTCAAAACCGCCTCCATGCGATTGAACGGTGCGCGCCAAACGCCAGCGCCCTGTGAGACCATCAAAGGGCTGGAACATCTGGACAAGGTCATCGACATTGACCAGCGCGCGATTGGGCGCACGCCGCGATCAAACCCGGCGACCTATACCGGGGCATTCACGCCCATTCGTGATTGGTTTGCGGGCCTGCCCGAGTCTAAAACGCGCGGCTATAAGGCGGGACGGTTTAGTTTCAACGTCAAGGGGGGACGCTGCGAGGCCTGCTCTGGTGATGGGTTGATCAAGATCGAAATGCACTTTTTGCCAGATGTCTATGTGATGTGCGAAACCTGCAAGGGCGCGCGGTATAATCGCGAAACGCTGGAGATCAAATTCAAGGGCAAATCCATCGCTGATGTGCTGGATATGACGGTTGAGGATGCGCAAAGCTTTTTCAAAGCGGTGCCGAGTATTCGTGACAAGATGGACGCGCTGGCGCGGGTCGGGCTGGGCTATATCAAGGTGGGTCAGCAGGCAACAACATTGTCAGGTGGTGAGGCGCAGCGGGTCAAGCTGAGCAAAGAGTTGGCCAAACGATCCACCGGGCGCACGCTGTATATTCTGGATGAGCCGACAACGGGTCTGCATTTTGAAGACGTGCGTAAGCTATTGGAAGTGCTGCATGAATTGGTTGATCAGGGCAACTCTGTTGTGGTGATCGAGCATAATCTGGACGTGGTGAAGACCGCCGACTGGGTGATTGATATCGGCCCTGAGGGCGGCGATGGCGGCGGTGAGATCGTTGCGGTTGGCCCCCCTGAGGCCATAGCCGATGAGCCACGCAGCCATACCGGGCGCTATCTAAAAGAGATGCTAGAGGGGCGCCGCGTCGCAGCCGAGTAAGGTGGGAACCTTGCCAAGTTGGCGATATTTTTGGCGTTAATGCTGCTGGTGTGCGTTTAGCAAAGCTGCCTCATATGTGCGCAGCGATTGGCGCGCAGCAGCACCGTAGCCTTGGCCGGTTTTGGCGCAAAGATTTGGTATGATTCTTGCCAATTCTTGTTGGATATTATCATCAAAGCTTTCGGCGGTTTCGGGACCGGGTTGATAGCTTTCGGTGAGGGCATCATTGGACCAGATGATCTGATGCTCATCAAACAGGATATGGTAGTAGGTGATGTCGTGAATATCATGCGCGGGGCGGATGGTATCATCATTGATAAGGTCGCGCGCCTTTACCAAAACCTCATCGGAGCCAAAGAGCAGCTCTGCTGTGACGCCCTGAACCAGAACCCGGTGCAGCGGCGAGATCAGCAGATCGCTTGTGGTGCCAAATGCGCCCTTTTTAATGCGGATCGGGGTGGTGCTGGCATGGGGCTGTGCGGTGCGTTTGCCAATCCAGCGAACCGGTTGCGGGCCATCGTCATAGGTCATGACCATCATGCCAGCGCGCAGATCCTCAACCGCGATATCGCCGTGATCGGTGCGAATTAGGGTGCCGTGCAAAAAGCAGGGCGCGGTTTGCACGATCTCGACAAGGGCGGTGTCTGTGTGGCC
>CAXIAD010000095.1:0-9141 GCA_964021645.1 uncultured Cognatishimia sp.
CAAGCCACCAAACATAAGGCCAAAGGACATTTGATGCGTGAAACCCAACCGGATGCAACAACGCCTCAGATCGCCCCGCCCCCCACACCAACAGCGCTCCCTATCGGGGGCTGGCTGCTGTTGATTTCGCTGGGCGTTGTCTTCACGCCCTTTATGATCCTTTACGATCTACAGATGTTCCCCCCCCTGTTCGCTGATGGCACTTGGGAATATCTGACCTCCGAAACCAGCCAAATGTATCACCCTCTCTGGGGTCCGCTTATTCTGGGCGAGCTGATTGTCAATCTCGCCTTACTTGGGGTCTCACTATATTTGGCCTATCTGTTTTTCGCCCGCAAGCTCGGCTTTCCCGGGCTTTTTGTGGCTATCAGGGTTTTCGTTCCACTCTTTATTCTGCTGGATGGGGCTATGTATAAACTCATCCTTCCGGCAGAGCCGATGTTTGATCCAATTTCCGCGCGTCAACTCGCGACATCAATAATTGCGGCCCTGATTTGGATTCCCTACATGAAACTGTCCAAGCGGGTAAAAGCCACCTTTGTAAACTAAATCGCCCCAGGTACAGACCTCCCGATCCAGATAATGGAGCCTACAATGGCCAAACAATTCCCAGCAATCGAAGACACGCACCGCGCCTTTATCGAGGCGCAGCATATGTTCTTTGTTGGCTCCGCTGCCGAAACGGGGCGCGTTAATATCTCCCCCAAGGGATCGGACGCCCTGCGCGTTCTTGGTCCTAACCGCATTCTGTGGCGCAACCTCACCGGCAGCGGCAATGAAACCGCAGGCCATCTGCTGCGCATAAACCGTATGACGCTGATGTGGTGCAGCTTTGAAAAACGCCCGATGATCATGCGCGCCTATGGCACTGCCCGTACCATCCATCCGCGTGATGATGATTGGGATAGCCTAAACGCCCACTTCCCCGCCTCTGACGGCGCGCGCCAACTATACGATGTGCAGGTCGAATTATTGCAAACATCCTGCGGCTATGCCGTGCCCATGTTTGATTTCACAGCAGAGCGCGACACATTGGAGAAATGGACAGAAGATCGCGGCATCGAAGGTGTCAAAACCTATTGGCAAACCCGAAACCAAACCACAATCGACGATATGCCAACCCAAATTTTAGGATCAGACACATGATCGTGCAAGACGCCCTCGCCGCCCTCAACGCCCTGATTGAACCCGGCCGCGCCGAGCAAATGATAGCCTATCACAAACAAACCCGTCAGGTTTTGGGCATCCCTAACCCTTTGATCAACGACCTGACCCAATCCTGGCGCCAAACCCTCACACTTGAGGCCCGCACCACCCTCGCCCAAGATCTTTGGGCCACCGATGTATTTGAGGGCCGCCTCGCCGCTGCCAAACTGCTTACTCAGGCGCGCATTCGCCCTGATGAGGCGGTTTGGGAGTTGATCCAAGGTTGGACACCCGATTTTGACAGCTGGGCCATCGCCGATCACGTCTGCATAGCAGGCCAAAAACGTCTCACCGCTGATCCCACGCGCATAGATACGGTCGAGGGTTGGACCACCTCAGATCACATGTGGACCCGCCGCGCGGCCATGGTCATCACCCTGCCATGGACCAAACAGAACTTTCCAAAACCCCAGGATCTGGAAATCCGTGATCGCATATTGGGCTGGGCCGCCACCTATGTCACTGATCCCGATTGGTTCATCCAAAAATCCGTCGCGTGGTGGCTGCGTGATCTGTCCAAACACGATCCCGCCCGCACCCTCGCTTTTCTTGAACAGCATGGCGAAACGATGAAACCTTTTGCCCGTAAAGAGGCCGCCAAATACCTCCCCCAAGAACCCGCCTAAAGGCGCTAAGGCACAGCATGGAAATAATTCGCAAACAGGATACCCAAATCCAGCCGTGGAAAAATGGCTTGGGGACGACACGCGAAATCACGTCCAAATACTGTGACGGCTCCCTGCTTTGGCGCCTAAGCCTCGCAACGGTTGAAACAGACGGGCCGTTCTCCAAATTTCCGGGCTACACGCGTATCCTAACCGTGGTGGCTGGCAATGGCATGCGCCTTGTCAGCACCGACACTGGTTCCGATACCAACACGCGCACCGATCTCAACGCCGCCCCCTTTTGCCCAACCCGTTTTTCCGGCACCACGGCCATAAATGGATTCTGCCAAAACGGCCCCGTCCAGAATTTCAACCTGATCTTTGATGCAAAACGCATCATCGCTGAGCTACAGATGATCTCAGATATATCACAACTGTGCGAGTTGAACGCCCCGAACACTCTAACCGCAGTCTTCGTATTGTCTGGAAATCTCCCGATAATTGATGGGCCTCGCCTAAAAACCGGGGATACCTGTCTTTACACTGATGAACCGCTCCCTTTTGCCCCCATTAGCCAGACAAATTGCATCTGCGTTCGCCTAATCGCGCGATAGTGCCCCAAACGCCCCCCACTTCTCTTGGGCATAAATATCCTGGGGAGCGTTGAAACGCGTCAGCGGTTCGACGTGGGGCAAAGCCCCTATTGCCCCCCCCCTTAGGAACGACTACCAATGTCTTATGAACGCACCTTTAATTGACCCATTTCAACGCGCCATCAACTACCTGCGCGTTTCTGTGACGGATCGCTGCGATTTCCGCTGCGTCTATTGCATGTCCGAAAACATGACATTCCTGCCCAAACGGGATCTTCTGACGCTAGAAGAACTGGATCGCATGTGTTCAACATTCGTGGATCTTGGCGTGCGCAAATTGCGCATCACTGGCGGCGAGCCCTTGGTACGCAAGGGCATTATGACGTTTTTCAACGCCATGACTCGCCACATTGAGGCCGGAAACCTCGACGAGCTGACCCTCACCACCAATGGCAGTCAACTCCACCGTTTCGCCGATGATCTATACGCCGCAGGCGTGCGCCGCGTGAACATCTCGCTTGATACCATTGACGAGGCAAAATTCGCCGAAATCACCCGTTGGGGCCGCCTGCCACAGGTCATGCGCGGAATCGATGCCGCCCAAAAGGCTGGCCTGCGCGTTAAAATCAACGCCGTCGCCCTCAAGGGTTTCAACGAGGATGAACTCATCCCCCTCACCCAATGGTGCGCCGAACGTGACATGGATTTCACCTGGATCGAAGTCATGCCAATGGGCGATCTTGGGAATGAGGACCGCGTTGACCAATATTGGTCCCTTAAAGATTTGCGCGCCCGTCTGGCCGAAACATATACCCTTACCGATCTGACAGAGCGTACGGGTGGCCCCGCCCGTTATGTGCGGATTGAGGAAACAGGTCAGAAAATCGGCTTTATCACACCCCTGACCCATAATTTCTGCGAAAGCTGCAACCGCGTGCGCCTGACTTGTACTGGTGAATTATATATGTGCCTCGGCCAAGAAGACATGGCCGACCTGCGTGCGCCCCTGCGTGCCGATCCAAACAGCACCGCGCCCCTACAGGCCGCCATTCGCGACGCCATCTCTCATAAACCCAAGGGCCACGATTTCGATTATTCCCGCCAACGCGCTGATGGGCAAATGACCCGCCACATGAGCCACACCGGCGGCTGATGTTGCGACCCACTGCCCCATTGTCGCCCCTGTATTATGTCTATGCAGGTGTCACCCGCTTGGCGGCTCCCATCTTGCGGCACACCCAACAGCGTAAAATGCGCGCTGCCGGGGTTGATGCTGCGCGCATCCCCGAACGCTTTGGTCACGCCACACAGCCACGCCCCCCCCTCGATAGTAATGGGCAGCTTATGTGGCTGCATGCCGTAAGCGTCGGAGAGTTTCTCTCGCTTTTAGGCCTGATTGACACGATGCTGGCGCAGCATTCTGATCTCAATATTCTGGTCACGACCACAACCGCCACCTCGGCAGAGCTTGCACAAACCCGCCTCCCCAAGGGCTGCCTGCATCAGTTTGCCCCGCTGGATACCCCGGCCGCCACGCGACGTTTTCTGGACCATTGGCAGCCAAATCTGGCCGTCTTTGTCGAAAGCGAACTTTGGCCGCGCCAAATCGTCGAAACCCACAAACGCGCCATCCCTCTGGCCCTGATCAATGCGCGCCTGTCCCAACGCTCGTTGAAACGCTGGAACAAAGTATCAGGCACAGCCCGCGCGCTTCTGACCCGCTTTTCGCTCATCCTTTGCCAAACCGAAATCACCAGACAGGCGATCGCTGACCTTGGCATGACCGCAGATTTGATCCACACAACGGGTGACCTCAAGGCCTCTTCCGACCCGCTCCCCGTTGATCATGCCCATTTGCAAGCCTTTGAAAAAACAATAGGAAATCGGCCACTATGGGTCGCAGCCTCTACACACCCCGGCGAAGAAGAAGACGTCGCCGCTGCCCATCGCATTCTGTTGGAACGTGACCCCAAGGCGCTGCTTATCCTTGCCCCGCGCCACCCAGAGCGCGCGCAGGCAATCATGGACCAACTGAGCGCAAAAGGCTGGAACATCGCGCGTCGCAGCACAGATGACGCCCTAACAGACGACACGCAAATCTATCTTGCCGATACATTGGGAGAGATGGGTCTGTGGTACGCGCTGGCCCCCTTGGTGTTTGTTGGCGGTTCCTTTGTGCCCGTCGGCGGTCACAACCCCTATGAGCCAGCCCATGCCAATTGCGCCATTTTGCACGGCCCCTTGGTGGCAAATTTTGCGCAACCCTATGCCGATATGGGCGGTCAATGGGCCTGCCGCATGGTGCGCGACAGCACCGACCTTGGCCTGCAAGTGACCGATCTAATGTATAGCAACGACCAAACCAGCCTAAGCAAAGCCGCCCTTGGCTTTGTCACAGCCAATCGCACCATCCGCCAAACTGTGGCCGATCAACTCACCGCATTGTTGTAACTTGCCGCCCATGCCACCCATGCCGCCCGTGCCATGGTCGGGAAGGCGCTCTACGCCTCCCCCCATTTTGATAGCTCACCAATAAAATTAGTGACCTTACCCGGCCGCAGGCATGCGCCGTTCCACGATCTCCGCCCACCAGCTACAGCCCGCAGGGATCGCTTCATCGTTGAAGTTGTATTCCGCGTTATGCACCATGGCCGTGTCGCCATTGCCCACCAAAATATAGGCTCCCGGACGTTCTTCCAACATAAAGGCAAAGTCCTCGCCCCCCATCACCAAAGGGGCCTCCTCACAGCCACCAGAGACCGCGCTGGCCACTTCGGCTGCAAACTCGGTTTGCTCCTCGTTGTTGATCATCACCGGATATCCACGGTGGTATTTCACCTCGGCTTTGCCACCAAAACACGCTGTCTGTGCCTCGCAAATCGCCTTGATCCGCTTCTCGGCCATATCGCGCATTTCTGTGCTCATGGTGCGCACCGTGCCCTTTAACGTCACCCGCTGCGGGATCACGTTAAACGCGTTGGACGAGGTCTGAAACGACGTTACCGACACCACAAGCTGATCCACGGGGTCAGCATTTCGGCTGGCTATTGTTTGCAACGCCAATACCACGTGACTGGCCATAACGGTGCTATCCACGGTTTCCTGCGGTTTGGCCGCATGGCCTCCCAACCCTTCCAGCACAATATCAAACTGGTCAGTTGCTGCGAAAAATGCCCCCGGACGAATGGCGAAACTTCCCACCGCGTGCCCGGGCCAATTGTGCATGCCATATACTTCTTGAATGCCGAACCGCTCCATCATGCCGTCTTCGCACATTTCACGCCCGCCGCCGCCGCCTTCTTCGGCAGGTTGGAAAATCACCGCGACCGTACCATCAAAATTGCGCGTCTCCGCCAGATATTTCGCCGCCCCCAGCAACATCGCCGTGTGCCCGTCATGCCCACAGGCATGCATTGCCCCGTCGGTCTTACTCGCATAGTCCAGCCCGGTGTTCTCATGGATTGGCAGCGCATCCATATCCGCACGCAAACCCAACACCTTGCCCGACGCCGTTGAGGCACCCTTAATCAGTGCAACAACCCCCGTGCGTCCAATGCCCGTCACGATCTCATCGCAGCCAAATTCCTTCAGCTTCTGTGCAACCAGCGCCGATGTCCGGTGCGTTTCAAACAGAATTTCGGGGTGCTGGTGAATATCGCGCCGCCATTCGGTGATTTCAGGAAGCAGTTCCGCGAACCGGTTTTTCACAGCCATTAAAGTACCCTCATTATTGGATTTTCAAAAATCTTGACCTTTTGATCAGCTTTACACAAGCACATACGCGACGTCACGCCACCCCTCACGGATAAAGTGATCACAGACCCGCCGCCTCACTTACCCAGACAGCGATTGCACCAACCGTTGCATAAATCCGTGCCCCGCTTCAAACTGGGCAACACTGACAAATTCGTTGGGCTGATGCGCCTGCGCGATATCGCCGGGACCACAGATCACCGCAGAATAACCCGCCTCCTGAAACTGCCCCCCCTCGGTGCCATAAGACACCACATGGCTGGCATTATCCCCGGTGATTTGGCGCACCAATGCCTCGGCCTCACCACTTTGTTCCGGGGCCAATCCAGGCAATTTGAAATGCTCAGTGATCTCAATCCGGGTCTCTGGCACGACCGCCTGCATTTCCGCCTCAACTTCGCGCACCTTATCCAGAAAACGCGCCTTCCACGTGGCCACATCTTCGCCGGGCACGACCCGGAAATCCAACCCGAAATGGCAATCCTTGGCAGTGATATTATGCGCGGTTCCACCACTGATCACCCCGACATGTACCGTGGTAAAAGGTGGCGTGAACGTCGCCGCAAGCACGCCCGGTGTGGCGGCCATATTGGCTGCGTTTATCTCATTGGCCCAAGTGATCAGTTTTGCGCCATACATGATCGCATTGACCCCTGTATGCAAAAGTGAGCTGTGGACCTCAAACCCCTGAACATGCACCCGGAATCCGATTCCACCCTTATGCCCAGATACCACCTGCATCGTTGAGGGTTCCCCCACAATAACCGCGGTTGCGCGTGGCAAAACCGGCTGCATGGCGTCAATCATCGGCGGCGCACCAAGGCAGCCAACCTCTTCGTCATAACTTAACGCGATTTGCAGCGGACGCACCAATTCACTGTATTTCCCCTCAACCAAGGCCCAGATCGCCAGCGCGTCAAACCCCTTCATGTCACAGGTGCCGCGCCCGAAATATTTGCCATCCTTTAACGTGACCTCAAAGGGATCACTGTCCCACGGTTGCCCGTCCACTGGCACCACATCCGTGTGGCCGGACAGCACAACGCCGCCCTCAATCTCGGGGCCAACATGGGCAAACAACGCGGCCTTTTCCCCCGTTTCATCATAGTGGCGATGCGCGGTTATCCCATGGCTATTCAAATAGCCCTCGACCCAATCCACCAACGGCAGATTGCTATCGCGGCTTACGGTCGGAAAGGACACAAGCTTGGTCATCAACTCAAGGGGCGTCATACGGTCAGTCATATTTAGTACCCACTATCAGAGGTCAGAACAAAATGCCCCGGCGACACCTCGTCATAAATGCTTGGTCCCGGCTCATAACCTATTGGATGAATTGGCGACGGTATCGGTTTGAAATTCAGATCCTTTTCGGTTTTGCGGCTATTGGGATCTGCGATCGGAACCGCCTTCATCAATGCCTGCGTATAGGGGTGCTGTGGGTTCTCAAACACTGCCTGTCGCGGTCCCAATTCCACGATCCGACCCAGATACATCACACCAACATTATGGCTGACACGCTCCACCACGGCCATGTCGTGGCTGATAAACAGGAACGACAATTCCAGCTCGGCCTGCAACTCCATCATCAGGTTCAGAACCTGCGCCTGCACACTTACATCCAGCGCGCTTACCGCCTCATCCGCGATGATCAGTTTCGGGTTCAGCGCCAATGCCCGCGCAATCGCGATCCGTTGCCGCTGCCCGCCTGACATCTCGTGCGGATAGCGCCGCATAAAGCTACGAGGCAGCTCCACTCGGTCAAACAGCATCGCCACCCGATCATCCAGTTCGCTGCCCTTATGGGTGCCGAAATTGCGCATCGGTTCGGCGACCTGGTCCTTTAGCTGCATCTGCGGATTGAGCGAGGCAAAGGGATCCTGAAACACCATCTGCATGTCCAACCTTGCGCGCCGCAGCTCCTCTGGTGACAATCCGATGATATCCTTACCACCCAGATTGATCTCGCCGGACTGGGGTTCGACCAGCCGCAAAATAGATCGCCCCGCCGTGGATTTCCCACAGCCAGACTCCCCCACCAGCGATAAGGTCTGCCCCTTGTTAACCGTGAATGACACATCCTCAACCGCATGCACATTCGCCACCGTACGGCGGAAAAATCCTCCTTTGACGGCGAAACGCGTGGTGAGGTTCTTCACCTCTAACAGCACCTCATCCGTGCCCGGAATCGGCGCGGTCAAACGCTGCTTAACCCCCAAAAGCTTCATCGGTTCAGGCAATAGTTTGCCCGTCATTTCACCCAACTTTGGCACTGCTGCCAATAACGCCTTGGTATAGTCGTGCTTTGGCGATTCGAAAATCTCGTGAACCGTGCCCTCTTCGACCTTTTTGCCGCGATACATCACCACAACACGGTCAGCCATCTGCGCCACCACGGCCATATCATGGGTGATAAACATCACCGCCGTGCCCGTTTCGCGCTTTAGCCGATCCATAAGCGCCAGAATTTCCGCCTGAATGGTCACGTCCAACGCGGTTGTCGGCTCATCCGCAATCAACAGACGCGGCTCGCACGCAATGGCCATCGCGATCACCACCCGCTGGCGCATTCCGCCCGACAATTCATGCGGATATTGCTGCAAGCGACGCTCGGGTTCGGGGATTCGCACCTGCTGCATCAGCTCCAAAGCACGCGCTTCGGCCTCGGATTTGCTCATTGATTTGTGCAAACGCAGCCCTTCGGTCAATTGGCGACCCACCGTAAATACCGGATTCAGCGCCGTCATCGGCTCCTGAAAAATCATCCCGATCTCATTTCCGCGAATCGTTCGCATCAATCCTTGATCGGTTTCTGCCAAATCCACTTCGCCATCTTCGCGCCGGTCAAACAGCAATCGTCCCCCGGTAATTTCGCCACCGCCGAACTCAACCAACCGCATCAGCGACAGGCTGCTCACAGATTTCCCAGAACCAGATTCACCAACGATACAAACCGTTTCCCCCGGTTTTATCGAAAACGAGAC
>CAXIAD010000096.1:0-8951 GCA_964021645.1 uncultured Cognatishimia sp.
CAATTTCGGTGATGCCGGTCGCTGGATCATCGCTGATCACACCCTGTGTTTTTGCGTCTTTGATGTCGCGCATCAGACCCAAAGTTTTGCGATGGTTTTTGGTGATTTTATCTGTGACATTGCCCAGCCCTGTCGTCTCAACTGACAATTCGGCAAGGGCGCGATTGCGCTCAGGCTCCATTATGGCCCAAGCAACGGCCAAGGCGGCACGATCATAACGATCCTGCGTCGCGCCGGTTTCAAACGCCTTTTGGGCGGCACGGGCGCGGGCGACGATTGCGTCAACTTGTGCGAGATCTTGCTGAGCGGTCATGTTCGTGTCCTTTGGGTGGGTAACGGGGCGAGAGCCGCCCCGTTTGTTGTTTGTTTATGGCGATCAAAGACCTTCGAGAAGCTCTTTCAATGTGGCTTCGCGTGCGGCCCACATGGCCTTGACCTCATCACGGGTCATGATGTGCATTGGGGAGCCGCCGGCCTTCATTTTGCCAGCTACGCGCTTGTTTGCGAACATTTCAGGCACGGTTTTGGCCAGACGGTCGATCACGTCTTGTGGTGTGCCTTTTGGCACCATCACGCCGCGGAAGTTGACGCTGGAATTGTCTACATCCAGCCCCTGCTCTTTCATTGTGGGAACGTCAGGCAAAAACGCGCTGCGCTCAAGATCAGCTACGCCAAGGATTTTGACATTGCCAGCCGCTGCTGCACGATACGCATCAGACAGGTTGTTGACCCCGCCCAAAACATCGCCCGCAATCACGGCCTTCATCGCAGCAGCACCGCCACCTTTGGTCGGGATATAGGCCATTTTCACGCCAGCCGCTTTTTCGATCTGCAAGGCTGCGATGTGGTGACCCACAAACAGGCCCGCACCCGAGAACGTCAGCTTGCCCGGATTTTCCTTGGCATAGGCCACAACATCCGCCATCGAATTCATCGCGCTATCAGCAGCTACAACAAATACCGCAGGATCGGCGCCCCAGTTGGCAATCGGCTCAAAGCTGTCGGTGGAATATTGCACGCCGCCCTTGATTGACTGTGCAATGAAATGCGGCACGTTATAGGCCGCCATGGTGTAACCATCTGCATCTGCCTGCGTGGCAAACCAGTTCCAGCCAACACGCCCACCAGCGCCCGGTTTATTGATGATCGCAACGGGCATGCCTAGCGCATCCTCATTGCCTGCGGTCATGGTCACGATGCGCGCCTGAAAATCGGTCGCCCCACCTGCCCCATAGCTGACCATCATCATGATGGGACGCTCTGGATATTCATCGGCAAGAACGCTGGTTGCGCTCAGACCCATAAGAGCCATTGCGGCCCCTGTTAGTAGATTTTTCATTGGTAGTTCTCCCTAGTTGTTGGTTCTGCCGTTGTTACGGTTCAGAAAAATATCTCTTGCGGTGTGTACACCTTTAGTAATTTTGCGAAGAGACCGTACATAACGGCCATAAAGCCAGCCGTTACAAGAATGCGTTTGATCCAGGTTTTTAGCGCCGTATGCGGTGCCGGATCATACAAGGTGAGCAAGGCGAAAAAGGCCACAGAGGTTGCTGTGTAAAACCCCAATCCCTTGGCTGCCCAAAAGACATAGATCAGCGCGACAATCAGCCCCGGTAGCAGTTTCATCATTGACCCGCCGGTTAGGCCGCCGCCGACTTTGCTCCAGCCTAGGCAGGCCTTAACAAAGGTCCAGGTAGCCAAGACCACAAAGAACGAGGAAATCAATCGGGGGAATAGAAACGCCGCCGCAGGTTCACTGCTATAGCTGATATAGGCCACCCAGAGCCCCAGCAGCATAATGCCGCCCGACGCAATGATATGCTGAGTACGTGGCAAGCTAACTTCGCTCATGATGTGATCTCCTCTTTGCTGGTGGTGCGGTGACCGCGCATTTCCATCCATGCGGAATAGACGATCGAGGCCGCGACAATCCCGACAAGGATCAGGTTCAGGGATCCGGTTAGGAAATAGGTAAACGCGCCATCCTGAGCTGCTGCGATCTGTGCGCCTTGAACGTAATTGGATTCAGCGATCGGACCAAGGATCAAGCCCAGCACAAGCGGTGCCGCGGAAAAACCAAACCGCTCAAGGAAAAACATCGAGATGCCGAGCACGGCCATGATGTACACATCCGCCATCGAATGCTGTACCGAATAGCTGCCAAAGACGGCCAAGCCCAAAACCATTGCGGCCATGACCGATTGCGGCACCTGTGCGACGCGCGCAGCAACCCCGGCAATCATCAGGCCAAAGATGCACATCAGTATCTGCCCAAGCAGCATCGAATTGATAAAGGTCCACGCCACGTCCGGGTGATTGTTAAACAAATCTGGCCCCGGAAAAATCCCGTGGATCAACAACCCACCCAGCAAGACTGCCGCCGTGGGTGAGCCGGGAATTGACAGGGTCAGCAGTGGCACCAGCGACGGGCCGACCATGGCGTTATTCGCGCTTTCGGGTGCAATTACCCCCTCGGCGTGGCCCGTTCCGAATTTGTCGCGGTTCGGGCTTAGCTTGCGGGTTTGGTCATAGGCGACGAGGCCAGCGATTTGCCCGCCAACACCGGGGATGATGCCAATGATAGCGCCTGTAAGGCTGCCCACGGTCATTGCGCGGACGTTTTGAGTCATCTCTTTCATCGCATCCAAGATCGAGTGTTTTTCAACGCGGATCACTTCTGCTTTGTTGTCGATGCGCCCATTGGCAAACATCGTGATGATCTGAGGAATGGCAAACAGACCGATAAGCGCGGCAATTACATTGATACCCCCGCCAAGTGCTGGGTGGAAAATGAATCGCTGCACACCCAATTGATCGTCATATCCGATAGAGCCCAACCACATGCCGACACAGCCTGCCAGCAGCCCTTTGACCAAGGACCGGCTGTCCAGCGCGCCAATCACGGTGACACCCAAGATGGCCAACCAAAACAGTTCTGACGGGCCAAAGACAAGCGACAGATCAGACAAAGGCTGAACCAGCGTGATCAACAGGAATATCCCAAACAGACCCCCAACCGCCGAGGATAAAAACGAGAGTTGCAAAGCGCGTGTGCCCTGCCCGTTCTTGGCCATCACATGCCCATCCAGCGTGGTGGCGATATTGGCTGGCGCACCGGGAATTTTCAGCAAAATCGCACTAACCGCGCCGCCTGCCACAGTTGACGTATAGACAGCACCCAGCAGAATCAAACCCTGCGCAGGCTCCATTTTAAACGTAAACGGGATCAGCAGCGCGACGGCCATTGTCGGAGAAAGGCCCGGTGTCGCCCCAAGGATCAACCCGCCAATGGTCCCCAACATCAGCAGGCCAAAATTTATCGGGGTGAATACATCACCAAAATAATAGAGAAATTCCATGCCCAGCCCTTTGTGTCGCAAAGCTTCATTGACTTTAAACCGTAAGCGATGAAAATAGTTTTGCAAATGTTTTCATTTTTGAACAAAAAATCGGGATTTTAATGTGAAAAATCAAAAAGATAAGCCTGATATTGTCGCTGTTGCAAAGCTAGCCAAGGTGTCGATCTCGACAGTGTCGCGCAGCTATAATCACCCTGATTTGGTTAAACTGGCGACTCGAAAGAAAATTGACCGCGCGGTGCAAAAGCTGGGCTACATACGCAATCGCGCCGCTCAAGCGATGCATGGGCGGCGCAGTGGCACCATCGGATTGGTGGTGCCAACAATCGACCACGCCATTTTTGCCGAGGTGGTTCAATCCTTCTCGGATGCGTTGGACGGCGAAGGGTTCACCATGCTGATTGCCTCGCACGGTTTTGACCTTGAGCGGGAATATTCCGTGTTGCGCAAATTGCTAGAGCACCGCGTGGACGGGGTTGCGCTGATTGGGCTGGATCACTCTGAGGCCACCTATCAACTGATCGAACAACAGGAAATCCCCGCCATCGCGGTGTGGAATTATGACGCCCAATCGCGCATTCCCTGTATCGGAGCCGAAAACACCGAGGCCGGACGCATGGCTGCACAGTATCTACTCTCTCTTGGCCACCGCGACATCGGTCTGGTTTTCCCCAAAACCAACGATAATGACCGCGCCCGCGCCCGACTATCCGGCGCATTGGAGGAGCTGGACGCAGCAGGCCTGATTGTCCCCGATGAATGGCGCTCTGAGGCCCCCTATAGCATTGGCGAGGCAAAACGCGTTTGCGCCGAGATCCTCGCGCGCCCTACCCGGCCCAGCGCGTTTTTATGCGGCAATGACGTGATCGCGCAGGGGGCGATTTTCGCGACCATGCAGGCGGGATTGACGGTGCCCGGCGATGTGTCTGTCATGGGAATCGGCGATTTCAAAGGCTCAGGAGAGATGGAACCCGCCCTCTCCACGATCCGCGTCCCTGCAAAACAGATTGGCACGCTAGCAGGTAAACAGATTACCGAAATGGTCGCGGGTGAGGTGAAAACGCCTCTGCGACAGCGTTGTGAGCTTCGGCTTTTGGTGCGCGAAACCACTCGGCAGAAAACCTAACTCAGACCAGAAACACCCCACTCAAAGCTAGCGCAGAGTGATGGTTGCCTTTTTGTCTTGACTAATAATCATTGCAGTTATATCTAATCAGGCAATAACAAGGAAACACCATGACATACCCAAAACCAACCATCGCCGTCGACCTAGCATTGATCACCGTTTTGAACGGCGCGCTGCACTGTTTGCTTATTGAACGGTCTGACGCCTTGGCAGTGGGCGGTGCATGGGCCTTGCCCGGTGGTTTTGTTCACGAGGATACCTCGGTGGAAGATACCGCCAAACGCATCCTTCAGGACAAGGCCAATATGCCCGACGCCTACCTTGAGCAATTGTGCACCTACGGCGCTGTCGGGCGCGACCCACGGCAGCGTGTCATCAGCATCACCCATTTCGCCCTGCTCCCCGCGACACAGCTATTGGCGGCAGCTCGGGGGAAATCCGACGTCACCTTGGCGCAGATCACCACCAATTGGCAGGGGGAGGACGGCGGTGCCGCACAGGCCATTTCAGAACACCTAGGCCCGCTTGATCTGGCCTTTGATCACGCGGACATTCTGGGAGATGTCGTCAAACGGTTGCGCGGCAAGCTGGATTACACCGCCATCGGGCTTGAGCTGCTACCAGAATATTTCACCCTGCGCGACGCCCAAGAAGTGCATGAGGCGATTCTGGGCCGCAGCCTAACCAAACCGGCATTCCGGCGAAAACTACTCGACCGGGATCTTATTAAACCCACCGGCAGACGCGAGGCGGCCTCGGCCTTTCGCCCTGCCGAACTCTACACTCGCACCCCATTGGATAAGGAATAGTCATATGGCACAAATCCAACGCTTTCCCATGGTACGTCACCTGCGCGCAGATGCGTCCAGCCACATTCAACAATACAGAAAAGGCTCGCTTGAGCGGTCGGGCCGCGGCTTGTCATTCTGGTTCATCCCCACAGGCACCTCGCTAAGCGAGATCCCGATGGATGACCGCAGCCTGCCCTTTTTGCTCAAGGGTCAATCAGCCGATTATCAGGATTTGACTGTCCAAGGCAGCATCGAATGGCGCGCCTTGGATGCCGAAAAACTAGGCAGTCGGATCGACTTTACCATTGATTTGGCCTCCGGTCAGGTGGTTGGCAAACCCATTGATCAAATCAACAACCTGCTTGGCTCATTGGGGCGGCGCTTCATCGCCTCATATCTGAATGGCAATTCAGTGCGCGCCATTCTTGAAGCGGGGGTGGAGCCCTTGCAAACCGCCCTGCGGGTCGGGTTTCAACAGGATACATCGGTCACCGATATGGGCATCGAAATTGTCGGCGTTGGTGTTGACGATGTGGCCCCCACAAGCGAATTGGCGCGGGCATTGCAGGCACCTACCTTTGAAAGCCTGCAACAGCAGGCGGATGAGGCGACCTTCTCGCGGCGTGCGCTTGCCGTTGAGAAAGAACGCGCCATTGCCGAAAATGAACTGAGCACCAAGATTGAGTTGGCCACACAGCAAAAGCAGTTGATCGCGCGCGAAGATGAAAACGCCCGTTCACAGGCCGAGGCAATGGCCGCCTCTATGAAGATCGACGCAGATGCCGAGGCGGACCGCATAAGAACCATCGACCAAGCCAAGGCCGACATGGAAAAGGAACGCATGTCTGTTTACGCCGATCTGCCTCCTGCGGTTCTGTTTGCCATGGCCGCGCAGGAATTCGCGGGCAAATTACAGCACATTGATAATTTGACCGTCACACCAGACATGTTGTCCGGCGTAATAGGACAGCTGCAAAACGTGATGGGATCAGGCTCTGCAATGAAAGAGGTATCAAAATGACAAGTCTTGCCCCCCGTGCCGTGCTGGTGACACGCCAGACCGAATATCAGGCACTGCTGGCCGCGCATGGCACGCGGGGGCAAGTCGCCTTTTTCCTGAAAAACCGCGACCAAAGCATCGAGATGATAGAAGATCGCCATGCCGATTTCCTGATCGCGCTGCAAAAAACCCGTCTATCGGTGCCCAACGATTGGTCAATCGCCAATGGGGATCGGGATGATTTGGATCGGTTCCTGTTTACAGCCAATGATATCGTCATTGCCGTTGGCCAAGACGGGCTGGTCGCCAATCTTGCAAAATATGTGACACATCAGCCCGTTATTGGCGTCACGCCCGACGCGCTTGGCTCTGAAGGGGTGTTGACCGCCACAAAAATCACCGCCCTCAATCAGATGCTAAGGGCGATTGAACACGGCGAGGCCAAAACCCATGCCAGAACCATGGTTGAGGCGAATTTGGGCGGCGGTGAAACCCTTGCTGCATTGAACGAATTGTTCATTGGGCACCACAGTCACCAATCTGCCAAATACCTGCTAACCATCGGGGATGCCGAGGAATTTCAATCCTCCTCCGGCGTAATCGTGACCACGGGCACCGGGGCCACTGGCTGGGCCAGATCCATCATGACGGCAACTGACAATTTCATCGATGTGCAACCCGATGATCCCGCAGCAGTGTTTTTCGCACGCGAGCCTTGGCCAAGTAAATCAAGCGGATGCACCCTAAAGTTCGGAGAAATCTGGCACCAAGAGACCCTTCAGATCACCTCACGGATAAACGAGGGCGGGGTGATTTTCGCTGACGGTGTCGAGCAGGATTACCTAAAGTTCGACTGGGGCCGTCGCGCGTCAATTTCGGTATCAAACCGGACATTGAATCTTGTGGTCGGATAACGCCTCACATCGGCCATAACAGAACCTAATGCGTGACTTTGGAATTTGTTGTTTGCCAAACGGGATTTTTCCCTGAAAGGTTAGCAGCGAAACCCGTGCCCCCTCATACTAGGGATCACGTCGCAAAAATATGGGTGCCACATGGATCAAGTCAAATTCACACAAATGAAAGACGGCGATAAGGAAGACTATGCATTATTGGAAGCCCTTGAACATGACTATGTTCAGGGCACGGCAGACAGGCTGCTGGAGGCGATGGTCGAGCTTGACAAAGGGCTGACCGGATACCGCGTCACGCGGCTTGGCCATTCGGTGCAATCAGCCACCCGCGCGTGGCATGACGGGGCCGATCAGGATTGGATTGTTGGCGCGTTGCTGCACGATATTGGCGACATTTTTGCCCCCCATAACCATGATGAATATGCCGCCACGATTCTAAAACCGTTTGTGCGCGAACAGGTGACATGGTGCGTTCAGGCCCATGGCGATTTTCAACTGCTCTATTTTGGCGAACATGTCGGTGCCAATCCCAATAAGCGCGAGCTGCACGCCGCCTCCCCCTATTTTGCCGATTGCTCGGAATTCTGCGAGCGTTGGGATCAGAACAGTTTTGACCCCGATTACCCCAGTAAACCGCTGGAGTTCTTTACGGACATGGTGCGGGATGTGTTTGCGCGCACGCCCTATGATGCTTCGGTTGTGCGTGCAGGGGTGCGTAAACCACTGGTTGACCCGATTGTCGCAGCAGAACGCGCCTCTTCATAGGGGCGGCCAGCGGGCCATGCGAAACGCCAAATAACAGCGTGCTGCTAATAATTTAGCAGGCGCTGTCAATCTATTTGGAAAATGGCAGGGGCACACAGACTCGAACTGTGGGCCTACGGTTTTGGAGACCGTCGCTCTACCAACTGAGCTATACCCCTAAGGCCGAGTTTCGGAGTAAAACACCTCGCTTCATTGTGCAAGATACTTTCGTGTAGTTTTGCAAAAACCTGTACCCTTTGCGTTTCGGGTTTCGCTCAAGGCACCGTTGGAACCAGAAACGCCCGCCTTTTTTGATGGGATGCACCAGGTTTCGGTCCATCCCTGCCGTTGCAATGTCATGAAACGCATCGGCAGGCTTAGATCAGAGCCATTGCCATCATAATCAGCCCCACAAATCCGGCGATCCACGCGACAGATCTGGCCCAAGGGACAGCCGCCAAGTACAGCGGCAAAAACGCGACCCGCGCCAGTACAAAAACCTGCGCGCCCAGAATCGCCTGCGCAAGATCCGCATCAGGGACAACCAGCGCCAAAACCGCCAGTGCCAAAAACACCGGCAGGCTTTCCATCATGTTACGATGGGCACGTTTCACGCGCGCGTGCAGGGCGGATGGCTCGGGTTCATTATCACGACTACCGACATAGGCGGAGATCCCAATACGCGGTAACAATAACAATGAGGGCAAAAACAGCCCGATAGTATAGAGCGCAATCGCGCTCAAAATCCAAAATATCATCTGCTTCTCCTTCGCATGACGTCTCCCCATGCGTAGGAGTTTTGCCGGCCCACCTCAACACCAACGAGTGATCAGAACAAAGATTTTAACAGTTAGGGCATGATCCTACGCGACTCCGAAACCACGTCTAGGGTCTGTTACGGCCCGAATATGGTGCCCCCGCAACGCAAAAGGGCCGCTCTAATGAGCGGCCCTTTGTTTATCTTCCGGTGGCTTTTGGCAGATTTGGCGGGGTCGCCAGATCGCCTATCGCCGAGCC
>CAXIAD010000097.1:0-8878 GCA_964021645.1 uncultured Cognatishimia sp.
CAGACGCAGCTAAGGTCTGGATTCCGCCATCCCTGTAGCGAGATCATGTCCGCTTCGGGCTGGACGCGTGCATTGCAACGAGCCTCGAGGGCGGCAGAAAGCCCGCTGAGCAGACCTTACAAACGCTCGGCATAATGCAGTGTGCGCTTATTCATGCAATGAAGTTATGCATAGAAGATGATCTACTACCGGGGGACACACCCATTGTAACCCATTGATATGTTTATGATGAAATTATAAATTGTAAGGGGCAAAATTTGTTGTTTTATAACAGGAAATCTACATTTGTAACACCCCGGCCTTGGGTGCCAACCTTGATTTAGTTCAAGGTTCCGTAGATTACAAATACATTGAAAGTGTTGTTTACCCAATGGTTGGGCGAATGGATTATTCCGTCCAAATCTTGGAAAAGAAACTACCTGCAAGAGTTCTTTTCTTGAATGGCTTTAGACTGAGATGTGCCTGAAAGATTTGCGTAAAAGAATATTGCAAGCGAACAAATGGCGTCCCGAGGATTTGCAGAATATTGATCCATCACAAAGAATTGGAACAGTACTTCCCTTCCAATTGAGAGCTTAGCGTCGATCCTTATGAATGGATTTACTTTGTCATGCTCCGATCTGATATTGTATACATCTTGAACGAGTTCCGGCATTATTTCAATTTCGTCTTCATAAGCTAAAAATGTCACTATTACATCGGCTTCGTGTATCCCAAACCATCCATCAGAGATCATATTTTTGTTTTTGTCGTGCTCAAAAACCAAGCTTCTAAATCCATCTACCGGATTTAGGTATGCTATCTTAAGAGGCTGTCCAATCTTGTCATAAAAGGAAGGAAAAGCGTCATCATCGGCGTGGATCGGGCTCGCAATAAATGCAATGCACAGTATACGCAGCATCAAACTAAAATATTGAAATGGCACAATAGTTACTCCTAATTATTAGTGCTGTATGTTGCGAATAATAAATTGTTCTCGCTGGGGTGGTATAGAGGGATTTTCTTATGACCCGCAGTCGGCCAATGTCAGTGATTGCATGCATTCGATGGGGTCTCTTGAATGACAAAAAGTAGATGCCAAACGCCAAAAAAGCCACCAAGCAATTGAGCTTAGTGGCTTTTTATGGCTCCGGCGGTAGGGATCGAACCTACGACCAATTGATTAACAGTCAACTGCTCTACCGCTGAGCTACGCCGGAATATGTGGGGTGTATAGCGATGGAATTTTGTGGCGACAAGGGGGGAATTTACATTTTTTCGATTTTTAGGGCAACATTCAGCGAATATGAAAAATTGCTTCGGACTCAAGGGCTTGGGATGGCGAAACAATGCCGCGTCCGGTCAAATCCACCAAATGTGCAAAGACATTGCGCGTGGCTGCTCCCATCAAAGCCGTGGGCACGTCGGTATAGATTTGGCAAGCAATCGCATAGGCGGTGCCGGGCTGGATGCGTAGGGTGTCGAGGATTTCATGCTCGCGTTGTTTCCGGTGGGCGATCAACCAATCAAGGCGCGCATTGGCCTGTGTGACCGGTGCGCCGTGGCCGGGGTAAAAGCAAGACCACTGGCGTTTTGCCAGGAGGTCGCAAGAGGCCATGAAATCGGTCAAATCCCCATCCGGTGGCGAGACAAGCGAGCTGGCCCAGCCCATAACGTGGTCGCCGGTAAAACACGTATCCCCCCAAGCGAAACACAGATGATTGCCGATATGGCCCGGTGTATGCAGCGCCTGCAATATCCAATCCGGGGAGGTGATTTCCTCTCCATGATGCAGGTAGTGGGTTGCGGTGAAGGCGTGGTCTATCCCTTCGCCACCGCCTGCAAGTCCTTGTTCTGCAAGGCGTGTCATGATGGGGCTGCGACCTGCTGTGGCGGGACCAAAGGCATAGATGGGCGCGCCAGTTTGCTGCGCAAGGGGGGCTGCCAGCGGAGAGTGATCCAAATGCGCGTGGGTCACGATGATATGGCTGATGGTTTGGCCCGGTGTAAGTGCTGCCAAAATGGCGGCAAGGTGATCTGTGTCTTGGGGGCCGGGATCAATCACAGCGATATGGGTGTCGCCCAACAGATAGGTGTTGGTGCCGCGAAACGTCATCGGCGAAGGGTTGGGCGCAAGGATACGGCGCAGGCCCGGCGCGACGGTTTCTGCCAGTCCGGGCGTTGGATTGAATTCACGGGTTTCGCTATTCATTGGGCTTTCCTTCCAGAGCATGACAGGCCATGGTCTAGCCATGTTTTTCCAATGGCTCAAACGCTATATGCCTCGCGGGCTATACGGTCGCGCAGCGTTAATTCTAATTCTGCCAGTTGTTACCCTGCAATTGGTGGTGTCGGTCGTGTTTATTCAACGCCATTTTGAGGGTGTGACCAAACAGATGACGCGAACCGTCTCGCGTGAATTGGTGTTGATTCTAAAAGAGGTGGATACCGCGCGCACGCCGTCGATTGTGGATAATCGTGTGGCGGCGCTGGCGACCTCGTTGGAATTGGAATTGGCCCTGACGCAAGATGTGGCACCATCTGCCTATCGGCGGTGGTATGATTTCACCGGCATCGTTGTGATCGCCGAGATGATTGAGCTGGTGCCGGAAATCGAAGTTGTGCGGCTGCCAGATGATGTTCAGGTGGATGTTTGGGTCAGAACCACCAAGGGATTGGTGCATATCAGGTTTGATCGCAGCCGGGTGTCGGCGACGAACCCGCATCAATTGCTGGTGAATATGCTGGTATTTGGTGGAATCATGACAATCGTCGCTTTTATCTATCTGCGCAATCAACTGCGGCCAATTACGCGGCTGGCAAAAGCAGCCGAGGCATTTGGGCGCGGGCGCCACGAGCCGTATTTGCCATCGGGGGCATTGGAGGTGCGCGCCGCTGGGAGTGCGTTTCTGGATATGCGTGCACGCATTGAACGTCAGATTGAGCAGCGCACCATGATGCTGTCCGGGGTGAGCCATGACCTGCGCACGCCTCTTACGCGGCTCAAGCTTGGTTTATCATTGTTGGATCACGAAGAAAGTGAGCCTTTACAAAGAGATGTGGAGGATATGCAACGTCTGTTAGATGAATTCCTAAGCTTTGCGCGGGGGGCCTCTGAGGGCGAGGCAGAGGAGGTTGATCCCGTGCAATTGGTGAATGGCGTGGTGGATAATTGCATCCGTTCGGGCATGCAGGTGACGCTGGGCGAGGTTACGGGCAGTGGCACGGTGATGTTGCGGCGGGTTGCCATGCAGCGTGCACTTGAGAACCTGCTGAACAACGCGGTGCGCTATGGTGAGAATGCGCGGGTTGCGGTGCGTTTGACGGATAAATCCCTGCGGATACGGGTGGAAGATGACGGGCCGGGCATTCCGCGTGATCAGCGGGAGGCGGCGATGAAGCCCTTTGTGCGGCTCGACCCGTCGCGGAATCAGGATAAGGGCAGCGGTGTTGGGCTGGGACTGGCGATTTCTGCCGATGTAGCGCGGGCTCATGGCGGGGTTTTACGCCTGAATGAAAGCAGTGATCTGGGCGGATTATGCGCAGATATTGTGATTGCGAGATAATTATATATCAATATATACAACTTGTTATACGAAATACTTAATCTATTGCACAAAATTAACCAATTGAAACGTGCCCTTGCGCGCCGAAAACGCATTGACTTGAATGTCGGGATCGCGTTTTTTGAGGGTGATGGTAATCGGATCATGGGATCTGATTTGGGAATGTGGTGCGGCGAAAGCCAAATCCACGACTGCCCCCGCAACTGTAAGTGGCGAGCTGCCTTGAAAGACTCCACTGGGTGCAAACCTGGGAAGGATCAAGGAAGCGCCGAGCCGCAAGTCAGGAAACCTGCCATCACAACAACTGAAACCGGGCGGGGTGTCCTGGAGGGAGCTTTTGATGATAAGTATATGTTTATGCTTGGAAATTGCTGATCTTCTATACGCTGCGCCGTGTCGCGGAGGGCGATATGATGACAACAAAAACCAACCCACACCAGATATCCATGTGCACGATGTGCCGCCACAAAGGGGTGGCTTGTCAGGCTGGATATGAGCTGATTGCGCGGCTGAATAAGGCGATGATGACGGCAGGTGATAGCCTTACGGAAGATTTCGAAATCTCTGGCACGGCGACGCTGACGGGCTGTGATCGACCCTGTTTGGTCGCCTATCATAGCAGCCTTGAGGGGAGCTATTTGTTCGGGGATATTGATCCTGACGTGATCGTGGATGATCTGGTATCATATGCGAAATATGCATGTGATAATAACGGCATACAGACCAAAGATGATGTGAATTTGCAGCAAATTCCCGCAGCTATGATTGCCACAAAACCCATGACAATGGCGCTGAACTAGGCCGATAATCACAAATCGAAGTGTGGCGCGGCGGTTAAGCTGCGCCATTTTCACATTGTTACCAAATGAGGTTGGATAAATTATCTTTTATAATCAGATAATTGGTAGGCCCGGTAGGACTCGAACCTACGACCAAAGCGTTATGAGCGCTCTGCTCTAACCAACTGAGCTACAGGCCCTACCTTGGGTGCAGTTGCTAGCATAATGGCAGGCCACGTCAAGCCGGATTAACACGTCGGCATCGGGCAAAAGTTTTGTACAAAACGTACAAAACACCCCCCGGTTTTGTACAAAACCAATTGTGGATCAGAAACATCCTTAACCATGTGGTCAAAATTGCACAAATTCCCTGTATAAACCCAGATTGAGAGGGGCTGGGCCTGTGCAAACCGTTGCTTTGGATGATTGGATGGGTTAGGGCAGCGCAACATCCAAACTGGCATTTTTCGCGGCACTCGGTGCTATGCGATTCCCACCATGATTTCCCAAGACGGAGAGCCCCTATGACCCCCCCCGCAGACAACGGTAAAACCGGCATCACCTATGCCGACGCAGGTGTAGATATCGACGCAGGCAATGCCTTGGTGGATCGCATCAAACCAGCGGCGAAACGCACGCGGCGTTCTGGCGTTATGGCGGGGCTTGGCGGCTTTGGCGCGCTGTTTGATCTGAAGGACGCGGGCTATGTCGATCCGATCCTTGTGGCGGCGACCGACGGCGTTGGCACCAAACTGCGGATTGCGATTGATACAGGCAATGTGGATGGTGTGGGCATTGATCTGGTGGCGATGTGTGTGAATGATCTGGTGTGTCAGGGGGCGGAACCGCTGTTCTTTCTGGACTACTTTGCCACGGGCAAGCTGGAAACCGAGCAGGCCGCGCGCATCATCGAGGGCATTGCCGAGGGCTGTGCGCAGTCTGGTTGCGCCTTGATTGGTGGTGAGACAGCCGAAATGCCGGGCATGTATGAGGCCGGTGATTTCGATTTGGCAGGATTTGCCGTTGGCGCGATGGAGCGCGGTGCGGATCTGCCTGCGGGTGTTGTGGCGGGAGATGTGTTGATTGGGCTTGCGTCAAATGGCGTGCATTCCAACGGCTATTCCTTGGTGCGTAAATTGGTTGAGATTTCTGGCCTTGGCTGGGGGGATGATTGCCCCTGGTCTGAGGGCACCTTGGGTGAGGCATTGCTGACGCCCACACGGCTATATGTAAAGCAAGCGCTGGCCGCGGTGCGGGCAGGGGGCGTGCATGCCTTGGCGCATATCACGGGCGGTGGATTGACGGAAAACCTGCCACGGGTTTTGCCGGATGATCTGGGCGCGGATATTGATTTGGATTCTTGGGAGTTGGCGCCGGTGTTCAAATGGTTGGCAGCAACGGGCGGCATGGCCGAGTCTGAGCTGTTGAAAACATTCAATTGTTCACTGGGTATGATCCTATCTGTTGAGGCGGATCAGGCGGATGCGTTGATCGCGTTGCTGCGCGAAGAGGGTGAAACTGTTGCCCGTATTGGCGTTGTGTCCCAAGGGGCAGGCGTGCGTTATACAGGCAGCCTGCTGTGACGCAAAAGGTCGCGATCTTTATCTCAGGTGGCGGATCAAATATGGTCCGGCTGGTTGAGGATATGCTGTCAGGTGGACATGCGGCGGCACCTTGTTTGGTGCTGTCAAATGATGCATCAGCGGGCGGATTAAAGAAAGCGGCCGAAATGGGCGTGGCGACGGCCGTGGTGGATCATCGCCCGTTTAAGGGGGATCGCCCGGCGTTTGAGGCGGCGTTGCAGGCGGAACTAGACAAGGTGCAGCCGGATATCCTGTGTCTGGCCGGATTTATGCGCGTGTTGACCAAAGGGTTTGTGGCCCCGTGGGAGGGGCGCATGTTGAATATCCACCCGTCACTATTGCCCAAATACACCGGATTAAACACCCATGCGCGGGCGTTGGCGGCTGGCGATTCTGAACATGGGTGCACTGTGCATTTGGTCACGCCCGTGTTGGATGACGGCCCTATTTTGGGTCAGGCGCGGGTACCTGTGCTGGCGGATGACACGCCAGATAGCCTTGCGGCGCGGGTATTGGGCATGGAGCACCGGTTGTACCCTGCGGTATTGCGGCGGTTTGCGGCGGGTGAGCGAACAGCGTTGTTTTTGTAACCATTTGGGTGGCAAATCTGCGCGGCATTCTAAGATCCACGGCGGATTTGCAATTCAGCTGATTTGCCCGTAAGCCTGTTACAAAGGCAGGCGACAAAAACAAGCAGAAGAATTCAGCCCATGAAAACACTGACAACGACGGAAGAATTGGCACGCTATTGCGAAATGGCGCGCACACATCCCTATGTCACGATTGACACAGAGTTTCTGCGGGAGCGCACCTATTATTCCAAGCTGTGCCTGATCCAGATGGCCGTCCCTGATGGGGGGGCCGGTGATGGGCATGAAAACGCTGTTTTGATTGATCCGATCGCGGGGGACATGTCGCTGGAGCCGCTATATGAGCTGTTTCGCGATACCAGTGTGGTCAAGGTTTTTCATGCCGCGCGTCAGGATCTGGAGATTTTCTTTGTCGAGGCGGGGGTTTTCCCTGATCCGTTGTTTGACACACAGGTTGCGGCGATGGTCTGCGGCTTTGGCGAGCAGGTTGGATACGAGACATTGGTGCGCAAGATCGCCAAGGCGCCGCTGGATAAATCAAGTCGTTTCACCGATTGGTCACGCCGCCCGCTGACGGATGCGCAAAAGACCTATGCGGTTGGAGATGTGACTTATCTGCGCGAGATATATGAGTTTTTGGCAGCAAAGCTGGAAAAAACCGGGCGTGATGCATGGGTGCGCGAAGAGTTGCAGGTTTTGACCAACCCCGACACCTATAATGTTGCGCCAGAGGATGCCTGGAAACGGGTCAAGACACGCACAACGACGCCCAAGTTTCTGGCCATTGTGCGCGAGCTGGCGCGTTTTCGCGAAGGCTATGCCCAAGCGAGAAATATTCCGCGCACGCGGGTCTATAAAGATGATGCAATGATCGAGTTGGCGTCAACCAAGCCGGGGAATATCGCCGATTTGGGTCGCTCGCGGTTGCTGCTGCGGGATGCGCGTAAAGGTGACATCGCGGAGGGAATTTTGAAGGCAATTGCAGCAGGAATTAGCTGTCGGGCGGAAGACATGCCGCGCCCTGACCGCAGTCGTGAGAAATTGCAAGTGAACCCGGCGTTGGCGGATCTGCTGCGGGTGCTGCTTAAGGCCAAAACCGAGATTGCGGGCGTTGCGCCGAAGTTGATCGCAAGCTCTGCTGATCTGGATGCGATTGCTGCGGGGGAGCGCGAGGTTGCCGCCCTAAGCGGATGGCGTCGTGAGGTGTTTGGTGAGGATGCCTTGCTGCTATGCGCGGGCAAGGTTGCGCTGGCGGCCAAAGGCAGCTCTGTACGCATTGTAACGCTGTAGGGCGTGGAGTTCAGCCTGCAAATCTGTTATAAAACAGATGGTTGCAGGCTGTTTCTAATCCAATTTATGGGATCAGCGACGGCTGATACGGGCGTTGTTGGCACCCTCAACTTTGATACTGCGTACGCCAACCAGATTGGTTTCTGTGACAAAATGAGCGGCATGTAATTCGCGGCTTTGGGCTGGTCCGACGGCGTTGCCCGTGGGCTGAATGGCCTTCATCCGGTAAGTCAGCACACCCTTGACGGGCAGGCCATCATTGGTCGCCTCAAGCAGAATCGTATGCGCGCCTTGTGCTGCGGCCACAGCTTTCACGCGCACGATTGCGCCACTTTGAACGCGCTCGATTTTGAGGGTGGCAATTTCATGCACCAAGGTGCCGGGATACACATATTCACGTTTGCGGTTTATGCGGCTTTTCTGCGGAATCAACGGATTTGCGTTGATCTCGGCCGTGACGGGGGCGGGTTGACTGCGCCCAAACCAGTTGAGCGGATTAAGCCGCGATGAACCACAGCTGGTCAGCACCACAGAAGACAACAAAAGGACGGTCAGGGATTTACGCATCGGAGGCCTCATACTCTTTGACCTATGGGTTAGCGCATTGTCGGTCGATTGAAAAGCGTGAAGGTCTGGACCTTTGGCACGCGGGGGCCTAGATCATGTGAAAAGAGGGTGTGACATGGCCGCAGCAGCATTTGAAGAGATCGTTGAAGATTTTGAATTCATCGAGGATTGGGAAGACAGATACCGCTTTGTGATTGATCTGGGCAAGGCGATGGCACCGCTGGATGACGCGCTAAAAGTGGCGACGACCAAGGTGGATGGCTGCGCAAGTCAGGTGTGGCTGCATCCGCGCATTGAAGATCGGATTTTCACCTTTGAGGGCGAAAGTGACGCGATGATTGTGCGCGGGCTGATTGCCGTGCTGCACCGGCTGTATAACGGGCTGGATGTTGCGGAGGTGATGAAGGTTGATGCGCGTGTTGAGATGGAGCGGCTGGGGCTGAACGAGCATTTGTCGTCGCAGCGATCCAATGGGTTGCGGGCGATGATTGAACGGATCAGGTTGGTGGCGTCTGAGGCGGTTT
>CAXIAD010000098.1:0-8833 GCA_964021645.1 uncultured Cognatishimia sp.
TGCGTCGCCCCTATGATGAAAAAACAAAAAAACTCAAAAGCCAGATCACCGTGGATGAGGTGCGCAAACTTAAGGGGTTTTTCTCCCTTTCGGCGGTGGATGGTGGGCGCCGTGTTGTGATTGTCGATTCCGCGGATGAGATGAACGTCAATGCCGCCAACGCCCTGCTAAAACTACTAGAAGAGCCGCCAGCAGATACGCAACTCTTGCTGATATCGCATCAACCCTCGCGTCTATTGCCGACCATCCGGTCGCGGTGCCGCGAATTGCGCCTCACGCCATTGTCCCCCCCTGATATGGAAAGCGCGCTGGTGCAGGCCGGGGCGGACGCCGAAACCGGCAAGGCCCTGTCAGAACTATCAGCTGGCTCTGTCGGCGAGGCACTGCGCCTGACGCAGCTTGGCGGGCTAAAAACCTATGGTGAGCTGGTCGCGCTGTTTAACGGATTGCCCAACCCAGATCGCCAACGCGCACTACATTTGGCTGACAGGGCGGCGACGCGCGGGGCGGATGATGCGTTTGAATTATTGCTCACACTGATTGATCTGTTTCTGGCGCGGCTTGCGCGCACAGGGGCCTTGGGCATGCCTCCCGCGAACGAGGTTGTGGCAGGCGAGGCTGCACTCTTACAACGCTTGGCCCCCTCGCCCTATCACGCCCGTGCATGGGCGGATGTGGCCCAAGAAATTTCGGGGCGCACGCGTCATGGTCGTGCGGTCAACCTTGACCCTGCCGCCTTGGTCCTAGATACGGTTTTCAAGATACAACAAACCGCGAATGGTTGAGTTATGAGCGACACCCCAAACATCACCGACAGCCACTGTCATCTCGATTTCCCGGATTTTGAGGGGCAATTGCCTGAGATCATCGCCCGCGCAGGCGAGGCTGGCGTGACCCGCATGGTGACCATCTGCACAAAGCTACGCCAGGAACCACAGGTGCGCGCCATCGCAGAGACCTATGCGCCCGTGTTTTACGCGGCTGGCACCCACCCGATGAGTGCCGCAGACGAGCCTCTTGTTACAGCGGACACGTTGATTGCGCTGGCACAGCATCCGAAATTTGTCGCCATCGGCGAAACCGGGCTGGATTACCACTATACCGCCGAGAGCAAAGACATTCAGCAAACCTCGCTGCGCAATCACATTGCTGCGGCCCGCGAAACCGCCCTGCCCCTGATCATTCACTCACGCGCCGCCGATGACGACATGGCACGCATTCTGGCCGAGGAATACGCCAACGGGGCCTATTCTTGCGTCATGCATTGTTTTTCCTCCTCACCAGAGCTGGCCAAAGCAGCGCTTGACCTAGGGTTCTACCTGTCCATGTCGGGCATCGCGGCCTTTCCAAAATCCCAAGATCTGCGCGATATTTTTGCCAGCGCCCCGGTTGAGCGTGTGTTGGTCGAAACCGACGCGCCCTATCTTGCGCCACCGCCGTTTCGGGGCAAACGCAATGAGCCCGCCTATACCGCCCATACCGCCCGCAAGGGAGCCGAAGTATTTGGCATGGAATACGCAGAATTTGCCGCACAGACGCAGGCCAATTTTGAACGCCTATTCACCAAGGCCTCAGCATTACCGGGCACCGCATGAGCGCGAAACTAACCTTTACCATTCTGGGCTGTGGCAGCTCTGGCGGGGTGCCCAGATTGGGCGGCCATTGGGGTGATTGCGATCCGCTAAACCCGAAAAACCGCCGCAGCCGCTGCTCATTGTTGATAGAGCGCGAGACAGATGCGGGCAAAACCACCGTTCTGATCGATACATCCCCCGACATGCGCTACCAGCTATTGCGCGAAAATATCGGCGCGCTGGATGCCGTGATCTATACCCATTCGCACGCAGACCATGTGCATGGCATCGACGATCTGCGCATGATTGTTTTCAACATGCGCCAACGTATTCCTGTCTGGGCAGATGGCCCCACACAAGACGCGCTGCTGTCGCGCTTTGGCTATGCCTTTGTGCAACCGGCGGATTCGCCCTATCCGCCTATTCTGGAACTGCACACCCTCAAGGGGGATGTGACCGTGACAGGGGCCGGTGGCGATATCACTCTCACCCCGATTGAGGTAGACCACGGCAGCATGCCCGCCCTCGGGTTTCGTGTGAACGATGTGGTTTATATGCCCGATGTCGCCGAGATCCCTGCCCCCGCATGGGAGAAATTGCAGAATATGGAATGCTGGATTCTGGACACCTTGCGCCGCACGCCCCATCCAACCCATGCGCATTTTGACAAATCCATATCTTGGATCGCCCAAGCGGCCCCCAAACGCGCCGTTCTAACCAATATGCATATTGATCTGGATTATGAGACCGTCGCCGCCGAAACCGCCGACCATATCACCCCGGCCTATGACGGAATGCGCATCACCTATGACCTTTAAATTGGCCTAACCCATGCAAAACCTGATCGACGTCATTTTGCCCGTCTTTCTTGTGATCGGGTTTGGCTACGGGGCCGCATGGCGTGACCTGCTTAAGGAAAGCCATATTGACGGGTTGATGCGATTTGCCACCAATTTCGCCGTGCCCTGCCTGTTGTTTCGCGCCATTTCGACGCTCGATCTATCTGCCAATTTTGATGGCAGCATGCTTGTCGCCTTTTATGGTGGGGCGGCACTGTGTTTTGCCGCAGGGCTATTTGGCGCGCGTATTTTGTTTGGCCGCGACTGGCAGGATAGCGTGGCGATTGGGTTTGTATGCCTGTTTTCCAACTCGCTGTTGCTGGGCCTGCCAATAACAGAGCGGGCCTTTGGCGCCGATGCCCTATCGGGGAATTACGCCATCATCGCGATCCACTCGCCGTTTTGTTACGGGCTGGGCATCACCGTGATGGAGATCGTGCGCGCGCGTGGCAAATCTGGCTTGGGCCTGATCAAAACAGTCTTAACCGCAATGTTTCGCAATGCCCTGATAATCGGCATCGCGCTTGGCTTTGCCTCTAACCTATCTGGCTTGGCCCCGCCTGAACCTGTCGGTGTCGCACTTGATCTTATGGCGCGGGCGGCATTGCCTGCGGCCTTGTTTGGCATGGGCGGCGTCCTGTACCGTTACCGACCCGAGGGAGACCTGAAAACGCTGGCCTTTGTCTGCGCCATTGGGCTGGTACTTCATCCCACCTTGGTTTGGCTGTTTGGCAAATCCTTGGATCTACCGCTAGATGCCTTTCGCTCGGCCACGCTAACAGCGGCGATGGCACCGGGGATCAATGTTTACCTGTTTGCCAACCTTTATGGCCGCGCGCGCCGCGTCGCGGCCTCTGCCGTTTTGGTCGGCACGGCCTCCTCAATCATCACAATCTGGCTATGGCTAGAGGTATTGGCCTAAGCAGGTTGCAATCGCTTAACCCCGCCCCCATCTCAGATAACGCGCCATTAGCACGCCCCAATACAAGGAAAGCACGATGACATCCCCAATCCGTGTCGATATCATATCTGATGTTGTTTGCCCGTGGTGCATCGTTGGGTTTCGCCAACTTCAGCTCGCCAGTGCCGCCACAAAAATCGAGGTGCAGCCCTTTTGGCATCCGTTTGAATTGAACCCTGATATGGAGCCGGTTGGTGAAAACCTACGCGATCATATCATGCGTAAATATGGCAGCACCGCAGAGCAATCCCAACAGGCCCGCGATAACCTGCGTGACATCGGTAGCGGCCTTGAGATCGCGTTTAATTTCAACGATGAAAGCCGGATATACAACACATTTGATGCCCATAAACTGCTGCATTGGGCCGCGGGTCTTGGGCGTGCCCATGATCTAAAGATGGCATTTTTCACGGCCTATTTTGCCAAAGGTGCAGATGTGTCTAATCAGGCGACACTGGTTGAGATCGCGGCAAACGCCGGTTTTGATGCCCAAGACGCGTTGGCTGCCCTGTCTGATCCGAAAATCGCCGCCGCCGTGCGCGAAAAAGAAACATTCTGGACATCGCGCGGCGTACAAGGCGTGCCCGCCATGGTGTTTGAAAATAAACACCTCGTCACCGGCGCACAGGGCGTGGACAACTATCAAAGCATTCTGACGCAATTGGCCCAAAACGCCGCCTAAACAGCTTTGCTAAACGCTGCCCCCTATGTTGCAGTACCGCTCAACGCCAATTCCCCTGCGTAAGATTTGGCTGTGGCGCGCATTATTGCTGCAAATGGGGGTGCCCCCGTCGGTTTTGGCTGGCCTGAAATGCCCGCAGAGGGCTATTCTGTGGCTCTGATAGACGTAACCGCCGGTTAAAGCACCCACATGGACGAAATTCTTCAGGGTTTGGCCGCCGCCGCAAAGCTGGTCTTCGCCCTTGACCCGGATCTGATTGATATCTCCCTGCGCTCCTTGCAGGTCACCTTGACGGCTGTGGCAATTGCCTCGGCAATCGGGTTGCCGCTGGGCTGTTGGTTGGCCGTGCGGCGGTTTCGGTTTCGCCGCTTTGTCATTGCATTGCTAAATGCGCTGATGGGCCTGCCGCCCGTGGTGGTGGGTTTGATTGTGTATCTGTTATTGTCACGCTCGGGGCCATTTGGCGTGCTTGGGTTATTGTTCACACCCACCGCGATGATCATTGCGCAGGTCATAATCTTGACGCCCCTAATTGCCTCGATCGCACATCAGGCTATCCGCGAATTGTGGGCCGAATACCATGACCTGTTGATCTCGTTGAATACCACCCGCCGCCAACGCATCATGACCTTGCTATGGGATGGGCGTCGCGCACTGCTAACAGCTGCCTTGGCCGGCTTTGGCCGCGGCATCGGCGAGGTTGGCGCCATCATGATCGTTGGGGGCAACATCGACCAAGTGACCCGCGTGCTCACCACCGCCATCGCCCTAGAAACCGGCAAGGGTGACTTTGCCCTCGCGCTTGGCTTGGGATTTGTTCTGATTGCCATCGCGATCATCGTCAATCTGCTGATCCATAGCCTTTCCAAAACAGAGGTTCGCGGCCGATGGTAAGCACGCAATTTCCCTTACACGTTCAGGGTGCCACAGTTCGACGCCGGGGCAAACTGCTGGTTGGTCCGGTTGATCTAACCCTTCCAAAACCGGGACTTAGCCTCGTGATCGGTCCCAACGGCGCGGGAAAAACCACCTTTTTGCGGATGTTACACGGGATGGAGCGCCTGTCATCAGGCAGCATGACATGGAATGTCGCCGCACAAGAGGCCCATAAACGCCAAGCCTATGTTTTTCAGACACCCATCATGATGCGCCGCACAGCGCTTGATAATGTCGCCTATCCGCTGATTGTTCATGGCACGCCACGCGCACAGGCCCGCGACATCGCTACTGGCTGGTTGGCCCGTGTCGGTCTGGCTGACTCGGGCACAAAACGGGCGCAGGTGCTGTCAGGCGGAGAGCGTCAAAAGCTGGCGCTAGCCCGCGCCCTAATCCGTGGTCCCGAGCTGTTGTTTCTGGATGAACCCTGCGCCAATCTGGACGGTCGCGCCACCCGCGAAATCGAAGAGTTGCTGCTGCAAGCCCGCCAAGCTGGCACCGGGATCATCATGGCCACCCATGATATGGGACAGGCCCGCCGTCTTGCCCAACTGATGGGCGGCACCACATCTAACGGGCTCTCTGACGACATCTTGAACGGCGGCGAAAATGCCCCCACCAGTGATGTCCTATTCATTCATCGTGGCATTATCCACGAACACCAACGCGCGAACGACTTCTTTGTAAATCCACAAACACCAGAGGCTCAGGCCTTTATTAACGGAGATATCGTCGAATGAAACGACCCCTTGTTGCCGCAGTTGTAGCCCTATTAACGGCAACATCCCTTCAGGCTGAGGAAATGAAACTGGCCGTGACCACGTCCTTTCACAACTCTGGCTTATCTGACGTGTTGCTGCCCGAAATAACCAAGGACACGGGCCTCACCGTGCATCTTTTGGTTGTTGGCACGGGTCAGGCAATTCGTCTTGGCGAGGCAGGCGATGTGGATGCAATTCTTGTGCATTCGCGCAAGGCCGAGGAGGCCTTTATTGCCGGCGGCTACGGCATCCACCGCACTGAAATCATGTATAATGATTTTGTGCTGATCGGTCCAAAATCGGACCCTGCCAATATCAATGCCGCCCCTGATGTCACCAATGCCCTGACTGCGATCAAATCCAGCGAATCGGCGTTTGTGTCGCGCGGCGATGACAGCGGCACCCACAAAAAGGAACTCTCCCTCTGGAAGGCCGCAAACCACGCCCCCAGCGAATTTCCTGCCAGTTGGTATCGCTCTACGGGGTCAGGAATGGGCGCTGCCTTGAACACCGCATCCGGGATGGATGCCTACATCATGTCAGATCGCGCCAGTTGGTTGAACTTTGGCAACAAAGGCGATCTTGCACTGCTTTTCTCTGGTGATCCGGTTTTGTTCAATCAATACGCGTATTTACCCGTGAATTCGCAGAAACATCCACATGTAAACAAGGCAGCAGTTGCCAAGCTTGAGGCCTGGCTGACCAGCGATCAGGCCAAATCCCTGATCAATGGCTACACGCTAAAGGGCGAAGCACTCTTCACCTACAACGCCAAATAAAACCCCGCTGTAGGCGCGCCCATGCCTGCCTACAGCCTCCCATATGGCATGGAACCACAGGCCAAATTGGGCAAACTCACTGTATTCTTATATTTACTATCAATAGCTTAACCCACAAACTCCGCTCCCAATCCAGTACATTGCATTTTTCCTCTCGCTTCCTCCGCACAGCTTTGCTAGACACGCCAAGCTGACGGTTGTTGGCAATGTGCGGGTGTGGCGGAATTGGTAGACGCACCAGATTTAGGTTCTGACGCCGCGAGGCGTGGGGGTTCGAGTCCCTTCACCCGCACCATTTCTCTTCAAAATTAAGCTAACGTCGCTTTCTTTCGCGAAACCTGCCCATGCGGTGCAACGATTCTGCGCGCTTATGGCAACCCTCCTTGGAATGCCGACTCGACTCGCACTGCCTGCGCATGCAGCGCGCCTTGTCGCGATCAATCCTCCAAAAATCCCAATAAATACGTTCTCACTTCGCACAATATTTAGGCACCTCGCCTAATTTTTACACATTCCCACAGTTTCCCCCCTGCCTCCCCCGCCCACATCCTCATAGTCAATTGTCGCCCAAGCGTATAAGTGAGATCAGCACAGTCAGGCCATTAGCCCAAACGACCGCCAAGGAGCCCAAGATGAAAAAGATCGAAGCGATCATCAAACCGTTCAAACTGGACGAAGTGAAAGAAGCGCTACAGGACGTTGGCGTTCAGGGGCTCTCTGTGATCGAAGTCAAAGGCTTTGGGCGCCAAAAGGGCCATACCGAGCTTTACCGCGGTGCGGAATATGTCGTCGATTTCCTACCCAAAGTTAAGATCGAGGTTGTGCTGGATGATGATCTGGTCGACCAAGCGATCGAGGCCATCGTAGATGCCGCCAAAACTGATAAAATCGGCGACGGAAAAATCTTCGTCGCCCCCGTAGAACAAGCCATTCGCATTCGCACCGGAGAATTCGGTTCGGACGCGCTGTAACTCACTAATCACCCGAATTTTCCACCCTGAACTTTCCAATCAGAAGGACCAAGAGAATGAGCGCAGACGCAATTCTCCAGATGATCAAAGACGAAGACGCGGCCTATGTCGACGTCCGTTTCACCGACACGCGCGGCACGCTACAGCATGTCACCGTGGACGTAGATCTTGTTGACGAAGATTTCCTAGAAGAAGGCTTCATGTTTGATGGCTCTTCCATCGCAGGCTGGAAATCCATCGAAAACTCCGACATGAAACTGATGTTGGATACAACAACAGCCTATGTTGATCCGTTCTATGCAGAAAAAACCATCTGCATTCACTGCTCAATCGTCGAACCAGACACTGGCGAAGCCTATGACCGCGACCCACGTGGCACCGCGCAAAAGGCTGAATCATACCTCATCGCATCCGGTATTGGCGACACGGCCTATATGGGTCCAGAGGCGGAATTCTTCCTCTTTGACGACGTGCGCTATTCCAACACAATCAACAAAGTATCTTACGAAGTTGATGCACAAGATGGCTCTTGGAACACCGACACCCAATACGAAATGGGCAACAGCGGCCACCGTCCCGGTCTTAAGGGCGGCTACTTCCCTGTGAACCCGATTGACGACGCACAGGACATCCGTTCTGAAATGCTGTCGACAATGAAACGTCTGGGCATGAAGGTCGATAAACACCACCACGAGGTGGCCTCTTGTCAGCACGAACTAGGCCTGATTTTCGGCACATTGACCAAACAGGCCGATGAGCTGCAAAAATACAAATACATCATCCACAACGTGGCGCAGTCCTACGGTAAAACGGCGACCTTTATGCCAAAACCGATCTATGGCGACAACGGCACAGGCATGCACGTGAACATGTCGATCTGGAAAGAGGGCAAACCTCTCTTTGCTGGCGACAAATACGCGGATCTGTCCCAAGAGGCGCTGTATTTCATCGGTGGTATTCTCAAGCACGCGAAAACACTGAACGCCTTTACCAACCCGGCGACCAACTCCTACAAGCGTCTGGTTCCAGGCTTTGAGGCCCCCGTTCTGCGCGCCTATTCCGCGCGTAACCGCTCAGGCTGCGTGCGCATCCCATGGAGCGAAAGCCCAAAAGCAAAACGCGTAGAGGCCCGCTTCCCCGATCCGGCAGCAAACCCCTACCTGTGCTTTGCAGCCCTCTTGATGGCTGGCCTTGACGGCATCAAAAACAAAATTGATCCCGGCGAAGCTATGGACAAAAACCTCTATGATCTGCCCGCAGAAGAGCTCGCAGACATCCCAACAGTATGTGGCTCCCTGCGCGAGGCGCTCGATTGCCTAGCCGCGGATCA
>CAXIAD010000099.1:0-8542 GCA_964021645.1 uncultured Cognatishimia sp.
ATTCTGGATCACATCAACATCGCCCGCGACGCTGGTTTGCGCTATATCTATTT
Source organism: uncultured Cognatishimia sp. (assembly GCA_964021645.1). Lineage (GTDB taxonomy): Bacteria > Pseudomonadota > Alphaproteobacteria > Rhodobacterales > Rhodobacteraceae > CANLDA01. The sequence continues at coordinate 54 of CAXIAD010000099.1, forward strand.
GGGCTATTGGGTGCCGGGCAGCGATAAAATGGCCTATAAATCCCGATTTTCCGGGCTGGAAATCTATTTTCATCGCAAATGGTGCGCCTTTACCAAAGAGCAGGATTTCGTATCAAATCTGCATCCGCTCTCGACCGACCCTATCTCGGAACAGGTCGCCAATATTGCTCTCCCCAATCGGGAACCTTGATCAAAGCAACCCTGTGATCGCATCGCCCCCTCTCCTGTAACACGTGAAAATCATTAGGGACTCTGCGGTTATCGGCGTTTTTCGCAGCGGTGCAGCCTTCCCTCCTCCACAAGATTTCAGTCGTAAAACCATGGCCTGCTGGGGCTGCGGGAAATTTGCATGCGTGATGCAATCATTCGATGTGCTCAGTCAAATTCCTAACGCCACAATGCCCAACAGCCCCCCTGAACAGGGGGGTGACTCAATTCCACTCATAGGATTTTGGTGCACCTATAATTTTCAAGTGACCAACATTGGAGGCATTAAAGTGGCCCTACCTATTTCACTCCGCACGATTAGTTCCGTTTGCATGTGTACAGTATTAGCAGGTTGTTTAGGCAGCACTGGCGGCGGGGGTGCCGGCGGTGGAGGGGGCGGCGGAGGTGGCGGCGGTTCGCTGTCTGCCTATGAAACAGCTTTCAATTCGGCCTCACAAACCAACCAACCAACCCAGACCGCAATCACAGGCACAGCGAGCTACACAGGCCAGGTTAAGGTTCTCACCAATGCCAATGCCGCCGACGCCAAAGAGGCCATCGTTGGTGATTTGAATATGACCATCAACTTTGACTCCAACAACCGCCCTGTTGACGCAACAGTGAACAACTTCGCAGGCGAAGTGAATGGCGTGCAGACATCGGTTGCCGGATCCCTCACCACGGCAAATGCGCCGACCCAGATCAACACCATCACCGCATCCGTTGTGAACCTCCCCGTCATTGGTCCCGTCACAACCACGGGCCTAAGTGTCGGCATGGAAGGCGCATTGAGCGATCCAACAGGCACGCTTACCGGGGATGCTTTGATGATTTTGCAAGGCACCTTTGTTGGGGCAAACGGCGCAAGTGTGTTTGGCTCTAACTCCGTGATTATTGACCCAGCGACCGGGGCAAATATCATCACCGGCGGGACTTTCTACTCGAACCGTAACTAAGATGATGCGCCTGACGCACCTTTGGCCCAAAGCTTTCAGGCTTTGGGCCGCTTCCATTTTGATCCTTCTTCAATTGACCACCGGGGCCAGCGCCTTGGGGGAGTATCAGCGATCTAATGACACCGTTTGGGAAACCGCCTTGGCCTTGCTTAACAAGCGTCAACCAGCGCAGGCCCTGCCCCACCTAGAGCAACTTGTCACCCGCGATCCCGCCAATATCGACTACAGATTTGAACTGGCCCTGACCCTGTTTAAACTAGGCCAAGACAGCCGGGCAAAGCACCACCTCAGCCTGCTAAAAGCGACACACCTCACCCCGGGGGCCCGCAGCGCAGTTGATCAATTATCCGTCCAAATTGATGGCCGAAACAAGCTTACCGGTTACTTTACCTTTGGTATTTTGCCCGAAACAAATGTTGGCAAGTTGACCGAAAATGAGATCATCAATATCGGCGGCATCCCGTTTCAATTGAACGCCGTAGGCAAACCTGGCGTCAGCGTCAAGGTGAACGCGGGCGTTGCCTATAATCAGAAATTTACCGACAAATTACAGGCCAAATACAGGTTGGACCTGTCCTCTCAACTGAACAATGACAAGGCCTATCGCGACACCTCCCTTATTGCGCGCGCAGGTTTGGCCTCACTCGCCAGAGGGCGCAGCTCGGTTGAATCCGGCCTGATATTGGGGCGGCGCTGGCTTGCCGGAAACCCCTATTCCAATACCACCGGTGCCTATTTGGCCTATAGCAAACAGGCTGGCACCAATGGGCGGATCAACTTTGATCTCAACCTCGCGCAAACCCGTCACCTTGGCAAAGCACCCGACAATAACATCGCCTACGCCAAGCTGGCCTATACCCATGGCATTTCCGCCAATGCACAGATCACGGTGAGCGTTTTTCACCAACATACCAACAGCACGGATGTCTCCGTCGCGGGGCAAAGCTTTGGCGCGAAAATCAGCTCTGTTTACGCCTTTCCCGGGGGGTTGGTTGCGGGGCTTTCTCTTAGTCAGGCCGTGGATCGGCGCGATGGGTTCAACCCCGTATTTTTCACCGAGGCACGCAAAGATAACAAAACCAAACTGGATCTAAGCCTGCATCACCGCAATTTCCGCATCGGTGCCTTTGCCCCCCAATTGATCATCGGAATAGAGCGAAACAGCTCAAACAATGCATTGGTGGATTATACAAATAAATACATGTCGATTGGGTTTACACGAAAATTTTAGGGCCTGCTCTTGCCCTCAACATGCCAAGTAATTTGATTTATTAGAAAAAATGCGCACAATTGGTCTGAATTAGCTGTTTCTCCCCTGTTTAGGGGAGATCAGTTTTCACACAAATAGAATTTTGATGATACATCATGAAAAAACATCTTTTCTTACCTATCACGCGGTTCTTGGCCGTTATTCTGGTCGCGCTATTAGTGATTGCGATGGCCTTGATTTCAGTCTTATCCAGAGATGTCATCGATCTGCCTGAAAATGCGGTGCTGATTTCGGTGAATGGGATCGACCTCATTACAACTGATCTGATCGAAGAACCGGACCAACTTGGCGATTTTGCCAAGATGATCGCCTTTTTTGACCGCCAAACCGAATTCGCCAAGGCGCTAGAGCAAGACAGTGTTCAGGTGACATTTTCAACGGATGAAAACCAGAATGTCACCCAGTTTCGCGAGGTCCGCGCGACACGGATAAACGACCTCCCGCTTGTGTTTTGGTTCCAGTGTTTTGTGGGTCTGCTTGCGATGTTGGTGGGTGGTTGGGTGTTTGCACTACGCAGAGATACAGCAGTGGTTGCGCTGCTTGCCTTGGGTTTTGGATTACAGGTTTCCGCAACGGCGGCGGCCATTTACAGCTCTCGGCAACTGGCGATCGAGGGTGAGTTTTTCACGAGATTATCTAACCTAAATCATTTGGGGTCGTCGATCTTCGGCGTATCCTTGGTTGCGATGTTCATGATGTTTCCGCGCAAACTGGTGCATCCCAAATGGCTGTTGGTTCCGGTCGTTATTTTTGGTCTGTTCCACCTTTCAGACACCTACCATTGGACGACAGAGCCAGTATATATTCAGGCCATTGTACTCCAACTTTTGACGGCCATTGTGTTTGGTGTCATACAATTTCGCCGCTCTCGGCACGAACCTTTGGATCGCGCGGGTTTGCGCTGGTTCTCTCTCACATCATTTTCGGGATGCCTGCTATTTGTGGTGCTCTCTCTTTTACCGCCAAAACTCGGATTGGCCGAAACGGGATTTCTATCACAGGGTTATGCCTTTGGTTTCTTTAGCTTTATGCATATTGGCCTTGCCCTTGGGGTCAGCCACTTTCGCCTATTTGCCTTGGATAAATTCGCCTTTCACATATGGTTGTGGATTGGCGGTGCCGCGCTAATATTCTTCATAGATTTCTGGCTGCTCATCTGGCTGCGCAATCAGCCGTGGGCGTCACTAACGATGGCATTGTTCATCAGCAGCTTTCTTTATTTCCCATTGCGTCAGGTGCTCATCAGTTGGTTTTTGACCCCCAAAACCGCCTCTATCGTTGGCAAGGTGCCGCAGGTTGTTTCTATTGGGCTTTCCCCTACCCTGATATCACGCAGCGAAAAATGGGATGATTTACTGCGCAGCATTTTTGAACCCGCTAGCGCAATTGAGTTGTTGGAACAGGCGCCGGCTGTTGGCAAAATTGTTGAAGACGGCCTTGCTTTAGAAATCCCTGCCGTCAAAGAATTACAAGGGCGGCGTCTGCGCTATGCAGACGGCGGGCGGCGGTTGTTTAATTCCACCGATCTGGAATTGGTCCGCACCATCGTTCACATGCATTCCGTCGTCACCGAGGGGCGCGAATCTTATGAAACCGGCGTCACCCAAGAACGCGAACGCATTTCGCGCGATGTGCATGACAATATCGGCGCGCAACTTCTCAGCGCGTTACACACCCCCGAAGAAACCCGCAAAGACGAGATGCTGCGCGATACGCTTTCCGACCTGCGCTCCATCGTGAACGAGGGTTTTCAAACCGAATATGCCCTGGATGACATCATCGTCGACATCAGAAACGAAACCGCCGACCGCGTTGAACTGCATGACATTGCCTTTGATTGGCCTTTGCCCAATTTTACAGAGACATCCAATCCGAATGTGACCTATGCCTTTGCCAATGCCTTGCGTTCCATCATTCGCGAGATCATCAGCAACACCATTAAATACGCCGGTGCCGAAAGCATTAAGGTGCGTACCCAAGTTGAGGCCGACCACCTGATCCTGCAACTACAGGATAATGGATCAGGCTTTGACCCTGTGACAGTGCCACGCGGAAACGGGCTGGAAAACATCGACGCTCGCGCCAAGGCGATGAATGGCCAATCCGTGATCCAAAGCGACGATCAGGGCACGGTTTTTCGGATCAAATTGCCCTTAGCCAGGCTTGAGGCTCATCAAACGGGGATGTCCCAGCCATGATCTCATCAATTTTGATCGTCGAAGATATTCCCGAAACCATCCTCTGGCTAGAAAACCTTGTGAACCAAGTATTCAGCAACGCCACCGTGCATAAGGCCGAAAACATGACCTCGGCCTTGCGGCTTTGTTCGTCCGAGGTTTTCGATCTCGCGCTCATTGATCTTAGTTTACCCGATGGGGATGGCTTCGCAGTTTTTCGCAAATTGTCCGCAAAGCAACCTGATACTGTCAAGGTGGCCGCTACGGTGATGGGCAGTGACAGCGCGATTGTCTCGGCCTTATCTGCTGGCGCGCAGGGCTATATCCTCAAAAGCGACCCCGAGGAAATGATCAAAAAACACCTCAGTCGGATCCTTGATGGCATTCCGCCGCTCTCCCCCGCTGTTGCGCGCCGTGTGATGGAGCATTTTCGCCTAACGGGGCCGATTGTCGAACCCAATGATTGCCTGACAAAACGCGAGACCCAAGTGTTGGCCCATATCGCCAAAGGGCTGCGTGTTTCTGATACCGCCTTGGCCCTGAACGTCGCCGAAAGCACCGTTTCCAGCCACATCAAAGCCGTCTATCAAAAGCTGGACATCAGTTCTCGCGCCGAGGCCACAACCGAGGCGACACGCATGGGGCTGCTGAATTTCAACAATGACTAAGGGCTCTGACCGCCCTCACCTCTCTAACCAAATTGGATCGCCCCACTCCAGAATATGCACCGCATTTTTCCAGACTCAATGCCGCTATTTATACTAGTCTTAGCGTTATCTTGGTCTGCTATTTGGCTTCAAAACTTTGGTGATAGGCGACCCGTCCAACGGGAACATCACCCTCAAATACGCGCCTCATAAAATATTCAGCGGGAACGCCGTCCAAAACCAGGCCTGAATCCACGCCAAAGCCAAAACGGGCATAATATTTCGGATCGCCAAGAACAACACATCCCTTGGCCTTAGCCGCCAAAAGGCGGTGTAAACCGTCCTCAATTAGGCTTGCACCAATGCCATTTCGTTGCCAATCGGGACTAACCGAAACCGGCCCAAGACCAAACCACCCCTTTTCAACACCATCAATTGTGATTGGGGAAAATGCCACATGACCAACAATTTCACCCGCCTCCACGGCAACAAGCGATAGACTCAATACCCCTGAATCGCGCAACGCGTCGACAATAGCGGCCTCGGTCTGGCTGCTGTGTAAAACAGGTTTGAAGGCTGCACGTGTCATCGCACGGATGGCATTAATGTCGCGCGCCTCTTCGATTCTAATTTCCATATGTTTTCCCTTTTTCACCACCTTAGACGATCTTTGAAACGACGTAGGCACCCCGCACCCTAACGCAAAAGGGGCCACATTTCTGCGGCCCCTTTTATCAAATTTACGCCTCGCGCCTTTTCTTAATTCGGGATCAAGTCAGGCAGGATTGTCACGATCGACGGGAAGAACCACAAGATCCCCAGTCCGGCCACCTGAATTAACACAAACGGTGCAACGCCCCGATAGATATGCCGCGTTGTGACCTCTTTGGGGGCAACCCCGCGCAGATAAAACAGGGCAAACCCAAAGGGCGGCGTCAGGAATGAGGTCTGCAAATTCACCGCGATCATGATTGTCACCCACTTAGGATCAAACGTGCCGCCGTAAATCACCGGCCCAACGATCGGAATAACGATGTAAATGATCTCTAGGAAATCAAGCACAAACCCCAGCACAAACAGCACCAGCATCACGATCAAAAAGACGGTGAACTCATTGTCAAACGACTTCAGGAACCCTTGGATATAGTGCTCGCCACCAAAGGAAATCACCACAAGATTAAGCAGCTGGGAGCCGATCAAAATGGTAAACACCATCGACGTCACCTTAGCGGTTTCACGCACAATCGGTGTCAGCACACGGCCCCTGAACAATACCCAGCACCCGTAGAGAATGCCAAACATTGCAAATAGATAGGCCCCCATTGCCACCAAATAGGCAATCGCGTTTTCAAAGGTTACATGCGCCTGATTTACTCGCAAATCAAAGTTAACGCCGACAAGGATCATGATGATGATGGCAAAGGTTGACCAGATGATGATCTGCCCAGATTTCTCCTCATCCCGTAGGCGTCGATAGGCCGCCAACATAATCGCGCCCCCCGCCCCGAGTGCCGCCGCTGGCGTCGGATTTGTGATCCCACCAAGGATCGACCCAAGCACCGCAATAATCAGCACAAGCGGCGGAAACACCACGCGCAGCAGCTCGTTCTTGCCCAGTAATCCAGCCGCATAATGGCATCCATACAGCGCCATCGCCAAGGGGATCGCCAGCAAAACAACCGTTGTGCCCGGCGTACTAATCGGAGTAATCAACGCCGTGTCCACCAGCAATGCCAAGGCGACGCCACCCAATCCGATATATAATGGCAACGGATTTGAAGAGGGCGAAACCCCGCGTGCTGTGGTCATGATCAACGCCAGCAAGACAAAGCCAATCGCAATACCGCTGCCTACAGGGGCCGCCGCCGCGATCTTGTCAACCAAGGCCGTCGCGCGTTCCTCATCGGTCAGCTTGCGCGCCTCAGCCACGCCACCTGCCGCATCAATCACGCTTTTCTCAGCAACCGCTGTATCCCAGGCCGATTGCCCGTGCAGTTCGATCATTGACGCCTGACATTGCTCACTTACACCCGTGCGCAACGATGCTGTTTGCCCCGCATCCGAGAAACTATCGACTGTCACATCCTGAGAGCCAACAACTCCCACAACATTCAGCGCAATCAACCCGCCAATCAACACCAATGGTGCCAACCCAAACCAGCCAAGCGCTTCATTGCGGGTGATAACTTCGCTTTTGCTTTCTCCGATTGTTACCGCTGGGGCTTTGGATGGATTTAGCAACGCATAGCCAAAGGCATATAGCGCATAGAGCACAGCCAACATGATCCCCGGTATCAGCGCTGCCTGAAACAGCGTTCCAACCGACACAACCGCCGGCTTACCCAGATATGTTAGCGCATCGGAACAACCTGCAACCTGTGCCCGCGATTCCTGCGCAGCAGAGTACAAATCCCCCGCCAATGTGCCCAGCAAAACAATCACAATGGATGGCGGAATGATCTGCCCCAATGTGCCAGAGGCCGCAATCACCCCTGTTGCCAGTTCAGGTGAATAGCCGTTTTTCAACATCGTCGGCAGGCTTAGCAACCCCATGGTCACAACAGTTGCCCCCACGATCCCGGTTGATGCCGCCAAAAACGCACCCACAACCACAACCGATACCGCCAAACCACCGGGCAGCGGGCCAAACACCCGCGCCATTGTGGTCAGCAAATCATTTGCGATCTTACTGCGTTCCAGCGTGATCCCCATCAGAACGAACATCACCACCGCCAGCAGCGTCTCAATTGATTGCCCCGCCAACACACGCTCGTTCATACGGTTCACAATGAACGACAGGTTGCGGTTCATCGCCGTTTCCCAACCGCCCGCAAATACCGGCTCTGCCAATCGTGGCAAATCGGGATATCTAAAGGTCGATATCGTATCCGCCCTGATCCCTTGCGCGATCAAATCGGCATACATGGTTGAGGATGAATCAATCGCCTGATGGATCAAAATCCCCGCACTATCCAGCGCGGCAATGATCCCAAAGGAAATCACCCCGGCCCCGCCAATGGCAAACGCCACCGGGAAGCCCGATAAAATGCCCCCAAAGAGGCAAAGAAAGACGATAATCAGGCCGATCTCGACCCCATCAAGTCCAAATAGCATAGTGTCTGCCCCTTAATTAATGTGTGCCTTCATAGGCTTCTTCGCCCTCGCCCAATGTGTCGCGGTCAAGGGATTTGCCTTCGCTTTCTGGGCCTTCTTTCCATTCCAGATAGGAGCG
>CAXIAD010000100.1:0-8063 GCA_964021645.1 uncultured Cognatishimia sp.
GCTTAAGGGTGTTGGTCCCAAGTTGGAGCAAACGCTGAACGAGTTGGGCTTTTTCCACTTTGATCAAGTTGCAGCCTGGACTGCTGCCGAGGTGGCATGGGTGGATAGCCGATTGACATTCAAAGGCCGCATCGAACGGGACGGCTGGATCGAACAAGCCAGGAAACTTGCCGCGGGCGAGGAGACTGAGTTTTCTAAAAAAGTGAAGAAGGGTGATGTTTACTGAGTAAGCTTTAATCAACGGAGGGGAAGAAATCCTAATGGGACAGACAACTAAAAACGATACCTGCAACATTGTTTGTTGGGTAGCAGCGGCACTGATCGGCTTGGTCGTGTTTATTATGACAAAAGGGGCGATGTCGGTCCTTTTGGCGCTGATTTTGGGCGTGGTTGTGGCTGTTATTTTGGCGCTTCTTTTCAAACGTTGGTTTTGCTCTGCGGTTGAGGCCCCGGTACAAACATCTGCGGCACCTAAACCTGCGGCACCTGCCGCACCGGCTGCGCCAAAACCTGCGGCCCCAGCTGCTGCGGCACCTGCCGTTGCACCGGCCCCGGTAGAAGCGCCTAAAGCGGCAGCTCCTAAGGTGGAGGCCGCTCCGGTTGCGCCAGTTGCCGAGGAAAAACCCGAGCCAAAACCCGCAGCGGCTCCGGTTGCTGAAGTGGCTGATAATGATGAGGCAGGCAGCGCGCCTGCAACCCTTGATGGGCCACGTGACGGCGGGGCGGATGATCTGAAAAAGATCAAAGGCGTCGGACCGAAACTGGAAATCTTGCTGAACGGCATGGGGTTTTATCATTTCGATCAGATCGCGGGATGGAGTGCCGGCGAGATCGCATGGGTTAACGACAATCTTGCAGGGTTCAAGGGCCGTGTAAGCCGCGACAACTGGGTTGAGCAGGCAGGTTTGCTGGCATCCGGTGCGGATACTGAATTCTCAAAACGTGTCGACGACGGCAACGTGTATTGAGATAGGAGACGAGAATGAGTGGCCAACAAGACCAGGATCTAGCGCGCAGAGGGCGGAATATTAGCCTTGTGATCGCGGGGACGATGCTGGTTTGGCTGGCCGCTCAATGGGTTGGGCCGAAATTGGGGCTGCCGGGTCGGTATGCTTTGCTTTTGGACTTTGCCGCAATGGCAGCGCTGATGTGGGCGTTGGTGAATATCTATCAGATCTGGCGCGCGCGTCAGAAAGCAGAAGGTTAACGGCATGCTTCAGGATCAGGACCGTATCTTTACCAATCTCTATGGGATGCACGACCGCACACTGAAAGGTGCGCAGGCGCGTGGCCATTGGGATGGCACGGCAAAGATCATCCAGAACGGACGTGGCTGGATCATCGACCAGATGAAGGCCTCTGGTCTGCGTGGTCGCGGGGGCGCTGGTTTTCCAACGGGCCTGAAATGGTCGTTTATGCCCAAAGAAAGCGACGGTCGCCCGTCCTATCTGGTGGTGAATGCGGACGAGTCCGAGCCGGGCACCTGTAAAGACCGCGAAATCATGCGTCACGACCCGCATACATTGATTGAGGGATGCCTGATTGCGTCTTTCGCGATGAATGCAAACGCCTGTTATATCTATATCCGCGGCGAATATATTCGGGAACGTGAGGCGTTGCAGAACGCCATTGATGAGGCCTATGAAGCCGGTCTTTTGGGACGTAATGCGGCGAAATCCGGTTGGGATTTTGATCTGTTTCTGGCCCATGGGGCAGGGGCCTATATTTGTGGTGAAGAGACTGCATTGCTGGAAAGCCTTGAGGGCAAAAAGGGCATGCCACGGATGAAGCCGCCATTCCCGGCTGGCTCTGGCCTGTATGGGTGCCCGACGACGGTGAATAATGTGGAATCCATCGCTGTTGTGCCGACGATTTTGCGGCGCGGCCCTGAGTGGTTTTCCTCCTTTGGACGGCCTAATAATGCGGGCACCAAGATTTTCGGCATCTCGGGCCATGTGAATACGCCCTGTGTGGTTGAGGAAGAAATGTCCATCAGCTTTGAGGAGTTGATCGAAAAGCATTGCGGCGGCATTCGCGGCGGCTGGGACAATCTGAAGGCGGTTATTCCGGGGGGCTCGTCGGTGCCATGTGTGCGCGGTGAAAACATGCGCGACGCGGTGATGGATTTTGATGCGCTTAAGGATAAGGGCTCAAGTCTGGGAACTGCGGCGGTGATCGTGATGGATAATTCCACCGATATCATCAAGGCGATCTGGCGGTTGAGCAAGTTTTACAAGCACGAAAGCTGTGGTCAGTGCACGCCGTGCCGTGAGGGCACGGGCTGGATGATGCGGGTGATGGATCGCTTGGTCAAAGGCGAGGCCGAGATCGAAGAGATTGATATGCTGTTTGACGTGACAAAGCAGGTCGAGGGCCACACGATTTGTGCGCTTGGCGATGCGGCGGCTTGGCCTATTCAGGGGCTGATCAAGAATTTTCGCGGCGAAATCGAAGACCGTATCAAAGCGCAGAAAACGGGCCGTATGGGCGCGATGGCGGCGGAATGATGCGGGGGTCTAAGGTAGCAATCATTCTTATGTGTTCGGCGCTGGCTTTAGTGGCGTGCGGCAAGAAGAAAGCCGACGAACGGATTTCGTTTGACGGACATCATTTTAATGCCAAGGCAAAGCGCGTAGACAAAAAAGATTACGGGCATTTCACGGTGCAGGTACGTCCGGTGTCACAATCGCTGGATGGTGCGCGCGCGGCGGGCAGCCATCAAGGGGTGCGCTATTGCATCGAGACCTATGGCACCTCTGATATTTTGTGGGTTGTCGGGCCTGATACGGATCCGGCGAGCCTGATCATCAGCAGTGATACGTTGAATTTTGAAGGGAATTGCAAACAGTGAGCAATGGGGCGGCATATTCCGGCGCATGCGCCGATGCTGTTGGGCAAAACGTCGCTGGTTTCAGCGGCGCGCGCGCGTGTTATTGGATAACATCGGCAAATCTTTCAGGTCATGACCTCACGATGTCATGCCTTAAAGGAGAATACGCATGCGCCTGATCCAAACTGTTAACTGTAGCATTCTATTATCGGCCCTATTATCCACGGTATTGTTGGCGCAACCCGCGCTGGCGAAACAACCGCTGGGAACCATTAGCGAGGTCAGTGATGGCCTGTTGACGGTGGGGATCGCGGATGAGATTCGCAACAACTGCCCTGATATTTCGGCACGCATGTTTCGCGCGTTAAGCTATATCAGCGGTATTAAGAGCCATGCAAAATCGCTGGGTTATTCCAGTGATGAAATCAACGCGTATCGCAAAGACGAGGTCGAAAAGGCCAAGTTGCGCGCACGCGGTGAGAGCTATTTGCAGGCAAACGGGGTCACTCGTGATGATCCGCAAACCTTCTGTACGCTAGGGCGTGCGGAAATCAAGAAATCCAGCCAGATCGGCGCGCTGTTAAAGGCCAAGTAAATCATGTCTGACCTACGCAAGATCATCATTGACGACAAAGAAGTCGAAGTAAACGGCGCGATGACGCTGATCCAAGCCTGTGAGCAGGCCGGGATTGAGGTGCCACGTTTTTGTTATCATGAACGCCTATCAATCGCAGGCAACTGCCGGATGTGTCTGGTAGAAGTTGTGGGGGGGCCGCCGAAACCGGCAGCCTCTTGTGCGATGCAAGTGCGCGATTTGCGCCCCGGCCCTGAGGGTGCGCCTCCGGTTGTGAAAACCAACTCGCCGATGGTCAAAAAGGCCCGCGAAGGTGTGATGGAATTCATGCTGATCAACCACCCGCTAGATTGCCCGATTTGCGATCAAGGTGGTGAGTGTGATTTGCAGGATCAGGCTGTGGCCTATGGGCTGTCTGGTAGCCGTTTCAAAGAGCCAAAACGCGCGGTTGATGATCTGGATCTGGGACCGCTGGTTTCAACCACGATGACGCGGTGCATTAGCTGTACACGTTGTGTGCGCTTCACCTCGGAAATCGCGGGCATTACGCAGATGGGCCAAACGGGTCGCGGTGAGGATGCTGAAATCACCAGCTATTTGAACCAAACACTAGACAGCAACCTGCAAGGCAACATCATTGATTTGTGCCCTGTTGGCGCGCTGACAAGTAAACCATATGCGTTTACCGCCCGCCCATGGGAATTGGCCAAAACGGAAACCATTGATGTGATGGACGCGCTTGGTAGCAATATCCGCGTGGATACCAAGGGGCGCGAAGTCATGCGCATCTTGCCGCGCAACCATGATGGCGTGAACGAGGAATGGATCAGCGATAAGGCGCGGTTTGTTTGGGATGGTCTGCGTCGGCAACGTCTGGACACGCCTTATGTGCGTGAAAACGGCAAGCTGCGCAAAGCGAGCTGGCCTGAGGCGCTGAGCACTGCTGCGGCGGCGATGAAGGGCAAGAAAGTTGCTGGCTTGATCGGCGATCTTGTGTCGGTTGAGGCGGCCTATGCGCTGAAGCAACTGGTTAGCGGGCTGGGTGGTACTGTTGAATGCCGCGTTGATAATGCGCGTTTGCCTGCGGGAAACCGGTCTGGCTATGTCGGGACGGCGGCGATTGAGGATGTTGATAACGCGGAATATATCCTGCTGATCGGCACCAATCCACGCGAAGAGGCCCCCGTGCTGAACGCGCGTATTCGTAAGGCTTGGCTCAAGGGCGCGAAAATCGGCAATGTCGGTCAAGCGGTCGATCTGACCTATGATACATTCCAGATGGGCACCGGGCGAGAGGCCTTGGCCAGCCTGCAAAGCCATGAATTCAGCGATATTCTGGACAAACCATCGGTGATTATCGTTGGCATGGGTGCCCTGCGTGAGGCGGATGGCGCTGCTGTTTTGGCGCATGCGATGGCCGCAGTTGAACGTACAAACGGTAAGCTGATGGTGTTGCACACCGCAGCTGGTCGTGTGGGTGCAATGGATATCAACGCCACAACCGAGGGCGGGCTAAACGCTGCCATCGACGGTGCAGAGGTGATTTATAATCTGGGCGCGGATGAGGTCGATATCGACGCTGGTGCCTTTGTTATTTATCAAGGGAGCCATGGGGATCGCGGCGCACACCGCGCTGATGTGATCCTGCCGGGTGCCGCCTATACCGAGGAAAACGGGCTGTTTGTGAACACCGAAGGGCGTCCACAGCTGGCAATGCGGGCGAATTTCGCCCCCGGTGAGGCCAAGGAAAACTGGGCAATCTTACGGGCGTTAAGTGCCGAGATGGGGTCAGCACTGCCGTTTGACAGTCTTGCGCAATTGCGCACGGCTCTGATTGCTGAGGTGCCACATTTGGCCGCTGTTGATCAGGTGATTGAAAACGATTGGCAGCCCACTGAGGTTGATACCTTGGGCAACGCCGATTTCCGCAATGCGATCGGCGAATTCTATCTGACAAATCCGATTGCACGTGCAAGTGAGGTGATGGCGGAACTCGCTGCCAGCGCCAAGGCGCGTAATGAAACCAAGATCGCGGCGGAGTAAGACAGTATGATCCTGCGCATTCTTCCTTTTCTAACTGCTTTGGCCACCATGGCCGGGCTGGCGGGCTGCGTTGAGCAGACCGGGGAAACGGTTGCGCGTGCAGGCGATTTTACACCAAATTATCAAGGGGTCGACACGCGGCTTTTGGATGGGGATTTGGTGAATTTTCACGTAACGATGCAGGGGGCACGCACGCCTGATGATGTGCATGCCTATGCAGAATGTGCCGCAGGGCAATATGCGTTGATCCGTGGGTACGGATTTGCGCGCCATGTACGCACGACAACCGAAATCGAGGGTAGCACCTGGTTGGGAGATGCGGTTTACACCATCTCTCCGGCGTTGCCCCGTGGTTCGAAAACAATTGATGCCGAAGTCATTGTGTCGAACTGCGTTGAAAATGGAATACCTACGGTGTGAGGACCTATGTCTGACTTCTTTACCACCCCTCTCGGAATTGGCATTCTGATCGTCGCACAAGTGCTGGCGGTTGTGGCCTTTGTGATGATCTCGCTTCTGTTCCTCGTTTACGGCGACCGGAAGATTTGGGCTGCTGTGCAGATGCGCCGAGGCCCCAATGTTGTGGGCGTCTTTGGCATTCTGCAATCGGTTGCGGATGCGCTGAAATATATTGTCAAAGAGGTCGTGATCCCTGCGGGCGCTGACAAGCCGGTGTTTTTGTTGGCCCCATTGGCGTCGTTTGTACTGGCGATGATCGCCTGGGCGGTGATCCCGTTCAACGATGGTTGGGTGCTGAGCGATATCAACGTGGCGATCCTGTATGTTTTCGCGGTTTCCTCGCTTGAGGTGTACGGCGTGATCATGGGGGGCTGGGCGTCAAACTCCAAATACGCCTTCCTTGGCTCGTTACGCTCTGCTGCTCAGATGATTTCCTATGAGGTGAGCATCGGGTTGATCATTGTGGGCGTGATCCTGTCGACGGGTTCGATGAACTTTGGCGATATTGTGCGGGCACAAGACACGGGTCACGGGTTCTTTGGCTGGTACTGGTTGCCGCATTTCCCGATGGTTTTCTTGTTTTTCATCTCGGCATTGGCCGAAACAAACCGTCCGCCGTTTGATTTGCCTGAGGCTGAATCAGAACTGGTGGCTGGTTATCAGGTTGAATATTCATCAACACCGTTCCTGCTGTTTATGGCCGGTGAATATATCGCGATCTTCTTGATGTGCGCGCTGACGACGCTGTTGTTCTTTGGTGGCTGGTTATCCCCAATTCCGGGCCTTCCTGACGGGGTGTTGTGGATGGTCGGCAAAATGGCGTTCTTCTTCTTTATCTTTGCGATGGTGAAGGCGATCACACCACGGTACCGCTATGATCAGCTGATGCGCATTGGCTGGAAAGTATTCCTGCCAATGTCACTGGCTTGGGTTGTTTTGGTATCTTTCCTTGCAAAATTCGAAGTGCTCGGCGGCTTTTGGGCGCGTTGGGCGATTGGGGGCTGATATGGCGAATATCGACTATAAGCGCGCGGCCGGGTATTTTCTGCTCAGCGATTTTGTGAAGGGTTTTGGCCTGGGGTTGAAGTATTTCTTTGCCCCCAAGGCGACGCTGAACTATCCGCATGAAAAGGGGCCTTTGTCGCCGCGTTTTCGGGGTGAACATGCGCTGCGCCGCTATCCCAACGGCGAAGAGCGGTGTATTGCGTGCAAATTATGCGAGGCTGTGTGCCCCGCGCAGGCGATCACAATTGACGCGGAACCCCGCGAAGATGGCAGCCGCCGCACCACACGCTATGACATCGACATGACCAAATGCATCTATTGCGGGTTCTGCCAAGAGGCGTGCCCAGTGGATGCCATCGTTGAGGGGCCGAATTTCGAATTCGCCACCGAAACCCGTGAAGAGCTGTTTTATGACAAAGACAAGCTGCTTTCTAATGGGGATCGTTGGGAGGCAGAAATCGCCCGAAACTTAGAGATGGATGCACCGTACCGATGAGCCAATCTTCAAATCCTTTCGAGGCGATGATCGCCCAGTATCAAGAGATGGCGAAAACCATCAATCCCGCACTGGAGTCATTTTCGGTCAAAGGCTTTGAAAGCTTGATGCCGACCATGCCCAAAGACGTCATGGAAATGATGTTTGGGAACGGGCTAAACAAAGACGGGCTAGACGCCAAAACACGGCTGTTGCTGTCGTTGGCAGGTTTGACCGTTTTGGGCGGGCTGGCTGACGCGCAAATTCGTCTGACCCTTCGGCATTTGCTGGAGGCGGGCGCCACGAAACAAGAGATTGTCGAAGCCATTGGCCAAATGTCGATGTTTGCTGGCATTCCGGCCATGACCCTCGTGATGGAGATCGCTGAGGAAGTGATGGCAGCTAATGAGGATAGTGAGAAATGAGCATCGCAGGTTTTGCCTTTTATCTGTTTGCGATCTGTGTTGTCGCGGGCGGTCTTTTTACGGTGATTAGCCGGAATCCGGTGCATTCGGTGCTGTGGTTGATCCTAAGTTTTCTCAGCTCGGCGGGGCTTTTTGTTCTGCTTGGGGCGGAATTCGTGGCGATGCTTTTGGTGATCGTCTATGTGGGCGCGGTGGCCGTGTTGTTCCTGTTTGTGGTGATGATGCTGGACGTCGATTTCGCCGAACTAAAGG
>CAXIAD010000101.1:0-8034 GCA_964021645.1 uncultured Cognatishimia sp.
GCCCGGCCTAACCTGCTGGGTGATGCTGCCGGTACTTCCCACTAGAGGAATTTGGCGCGGTTCGATGATCGGGTGCTTCATAATACGGCCCCTGCTTTATGGTAAACTCAGTTGGCTCATTCTACCGCCATCCACGGTCCAGACTTGGCCGGTTACAAAGCGCGCTTCATCGGACGTAAGCCACGCTGCGAGACCGGCAATTTCCTCGGGTGCTCCTGTGCGACCCACCGGGTGTATTTTTCCAAGAGACGCCTTGAACGTAACGGGATCACCTAAGCTTTCGATGAAAGCGGTGTTCAAATCAGTGTCGATCCAGCCGGGTGCAATCGCGTTGCACCTGACACCATCATGACCATGATCGACTGCAATTGCACGGGTCAGCGCATGAAGCCCGCCTTTTGATGCGCAATAGGCTGGATGGCGCGGGTTTGAACCGAGGCCTTCAATCGAGCCGATATTCACAATTGACCCACCCTGCGCAATCAGATGTGGCAGCGCTTGTTTTATCAACATGAAAGGCACTGTCAGATTGACATGTAGAGTTTCAACCCAATCTGTTTGAGAGGTTTCTAGCGCTGTCCCTTCGCGCATTATTCCAGCGTTGTTCACCAAAATGTCTAAGCGCCCCGCTTGCGTGATCACGTCTTCAATAACACTCGCTGGCATCTGTGGGTCAAGGAAATCGGCTTGGATGTATGGGTGTACAGGGTCCACGCCGCGTTGCGCGGTGATGACACGTACGCCGTTCATTGACAGCTTCTTAGCGATTGCCGCTCCAATGCCACTGCGACCACCGGTAACCAGTGCTACTTTCTCAAACCACGCCGTCATTGTACCGATTTCCCGCCATTTGCTTCTATCAACGCACCGCACAGATATCGCGCTTGATCCGAGGCAAGGAATGCCACCACATCGGCAATGTCCTCGGGTTCTGCAATACGACCTAAAGGGACGGAGGCGTTGAGTTCAACTATTGCCCTGTCTGGATCAAGACCACGTGTTTCAAATCCGGTCCGGATCATGGGCGTGTTGACCTCATTTGGGCAGACAGCGTTCACACGAATATTTTGATGTGCGTGATCCATGCCAAGACATTGGGTCAAAGAGGCGACTGCGGCCTTGGACATCACGTAGATGGGGTGGTTGGGGCCAGGGTGAACACCCCAGCAAGATGCAACATTAACAATTGCCCCGCTGCCCGCGTTTGCCATGATCGGGATCGCGGCGCGACAAAGCCGAAAGGGAGCCTCGACATTGATCGCCATTGACGTCGCAAAGTCCTGGTCGCTGGCTTCAGTAATTTTACCCCGTGTGATGATCCCAGCATTGTTGACCAAAATATCTAGACCGGCCATTTGATCGGCCGCCTTCTGGGGCAACTGATCGCAAAACGTGGCGTCTGAAAGATCTCCGATAATCGAATGGTCGGCCTCACATTCGCGTAAATCAGCACCCGTTACAGTCACGCCATGAGCTTGCAATACTTTAACAATTGCACGACCAATGCCGCCGGCAGCACCAGTCACCAAGGCAGTTTTGCCATTCATACGTTTCATAAACTTTCCTCGTGGTTGCCTCTTAAGCATGGCAACTACAGCATACGATGCCTGCCAATTAACGACATCACTGCCTTTATAGAACGACACACATTGAGCTTTGAAAGCACATCAAACCCACTGGACGGATATCGTGTTGCGGACATTCAAGCAGATTGCGCCAATCGACAAGTTGAGCTCACTGTGGCCATTCGATTGTATCGACACGTTTCTTGCCGACTCCCGATATGCAGACCTTCAAGCCCAAGACAGAAACCCACAAATTCATAGCCGTTACACGTAAACGATTCTACAAAGGTGCAACTGAAACGCAGACAAGCCACGTGACAGCTGCAAAACAGGACTGGCAGACATGGTTGAACCAGAGACATTTAAATTCCTTACAGATTTTGCAGCGAACAACCGCAAGGTTTGGATGGATGCACATCGCGAGGAACGTGACGACGCTTTACGCAATTTTGCGGGCATCGCAACGACACTCCATGATTATGCGGATCGTTTTGACCACAACGTGGTTGAGGCAAGGATCAAACCAAAGCAAAGTTATTCCAAATTCTTTCAGGAAGCACGTGACCGTGTTGGGCCCGGCCTATACCGCACTGACGTAGATGTGTTTGCCAACGCGAGTAACCCAACTGAGAACGTTGGATATTACCTTCATATCGAGCCAGGGAATTGCCACGCAGGAGCGGGGCTTTTCCATCCCTCAAAGGCGGCACTTGCCAGCCTGCGCTCGCGCCTTGTTGACGACCCACAGGGGATTCACAACCTCGTGACTGATGCTGAATTCAAAGGCGTATTTCCAGACGGGATTGTCACACGCAAAGCGTTGAATGTTGTTCCAGACGGTTTTGACAACAACGATCCAGTCGCGAAGTATTTGAAAATGATCGGCTTAGGGTGCCGTAAGGACCTGACAGACTCGCTTTTGCTGGAAGACGATGTAATTGGACAATTGGTTAACATCTTTCGCTCAGCCAGCCCGCTGGTCAGGTACTTTGAATGACGGTGCTATAGAAGAATTTTTGATTATTGTGCTCTAGTTTTGCCACCCCACCGTCATCCGTCCTGGATCTGACATTTGGTATTCGTAAAACGCTGTAATATTTCTTCTAGCTAGAGGACGCACGCCGTTATCGCAGCATATTCTTCGCTTAGCAGCTTAAGCAATAGAGAATGAAAATTGTGCGAATTTCTAGGCCAGCGCCCCTGCGCCAGAGGTTATTGTTGTAAGTCTTCCATTTTCAGATTGTCATAGATCAATGATGAGCCGATAACAGGCATATTATGGCTGACCAATATACCTATCGCCGCGATTTGAATGTCCCCGAATTTGATGACAGTGCCCCCATCGCAGTAATGGATGCCGAATGCGCATTATGCAGCTGGGGCGCGCTCATGATCCACAAACTGGATCAAAGTGGGACGGCTCGAATTTGCCCAGTCCAATCACCACTCGGCACTGCTTTACTTCAGCACTACGGTCTCCGACCGAACGATCCTACAAGCTGGTTATTTTTACATCTTGGTGAGCCCCATTTCGATTTTGAGGCGGTTCTACATGCCGGTAGGTATTTTGGCGGCTGGGGGCTGCTCGTAAGTGTATTGAAGGGACTTCCGAAGCCATTGCGCAACTGGTTATATCGACGAGTAGCCCGAAATCGGTATTCACTTTTTGGGCGGCGGGATATGTGCGTTCTCCCAGACCCGGACTTTCAAAAAAGGTTACTGCAATGAAAGTGTTGCTTGTTGGAGGAACTGGGGTTTTCGGATCGAGACTCGCGCGGCTACTGGTCCGTGATAAGCACGCAGTAACAATTGCCGGGCGCAATCTGGCAAATGCAAAACTGCTGGCCAGCGAATTGAATTGCTCAGCTAGGCAAATGGACCGCAACGGAGACTTTGGTTCCCTAGAAGAGTTTGATGTCTTAGTCGATGCAGCTGGACCCTATCACGCCTATGGCGACAATCCTTATAGATTGGCGAGTGCGGCAATCCTTGCTGGAATTCACTATCTTGATCTTTCCGACAATGCCGCATTCTGCCAAGGAATTTCGAAACTTGATAAGGATGCGCGCGCAGCGGGCGTATGCGCTATCTCAGGTATGTCGTCAGTTCCGGCCCTTTCAAGTGCTGTCGTACGGTCCCTGATCGCAGATGACGTTCCAAACCGGATCGAAACTGCGATCCTGCCAGGGAATCGTAGCCCGCGCGGCCTGTCAGTTATGGCTTCTATTTTGATGCAGGCAGGTCGGCCGATGAAGATCTTTCGTAATGGGCATTGGACAGACGCTATCGGATGGTCAGCCCCTAGAAATTACACATTGCCCGGCGACTTGATCCGTCAAGGGTGGCTAATAGAAGTGCCAGACGTCACCCTCTTCCCCAAACATTTCAGCGCTCAAACAGTGGTGTTTCGGGCCGGCCTGGAACTGGCCGTCATGCGATACGGCCTTTGGCTCGTTGCAATTCTAAGACGGTGGGTACCAATCCCGATAAATGGCCCGGTACTAAGATTGTTCAAACTGGCGGCAGATATGCTTGCGCCATTCGGCGGAGACAAAGGTGGCATGTCAGTTGAGGTGACCGTCGGTCACGAACGGCGCTGGTGGCGCTTGCTTGCCGAAGATGGCGACGGCCCCTTTATTCCGACAATTGCTATTCGAGCTCTTCTACGGCGTAAAACACTCCCAATTGGAGCAGGCCCTGCACTTGAGACCATCACATTGTCAGAAGCAGAGGCTGCAATGTCCGACGTAAAGGTCCGCAGCGAGCGAGGTGCTGAAGAACATAAGCCAATCTTTCAACAGGTACTGGGTGATACATTCAATGCGCTGCCCCCAAAGGTGCGTGCCACCCACAGAACAATCGAGGTAAGCCGCTGGTGTGGGCAAGCCACGGTTCTCCGCGGAGAAGATTCTTGGAGTAAATTTCTTGGATGGGTCTTTGGGTTTCCTGCTAACGCAAAGGACATCCGGGTTGAAGTGACCAAAACCGTTACCAAACAAGGAGAAACTTGGGAACGTCGATTTGGCGAACGGAATTTTAAATCCTACCTACAAGCGACGTCTCAAGGTATGGCCGAGCGCTTTGGCCCCTTCACCTTTCAGCTTGGCCTCGAAGTTACGGATGATTGCCTGCACTTTCCAGTTCTCTCTGGCCGTATCGGCCCGCTGCCATTGCCAAGATGGCTGTTACCGATTTCTGACGCACGTGAGTATGAAAAAAATGGCCGCTTTCATTTCGATGTGAAGCTCAAGGCACCGTTTACCCATAATTTGTTGGCTCATTACCAAGGCAACCTATCTGAAATGATACCGAGGCGACGAAAACGCCAAAGCTCAAACTAGACCTTTGAGATCCTTCCAAGCACGAAACAAGCCAAAGGTGCCAGGCGACCGGCCGCCCACGGGTCGACGATTTTGCATCCGATCCGCCAAACAGACAGAAAAACCGGTTTTGGCAGTCACAAAATGCCTGACTGAAACGCCACGTCCCCCCGCCGGCCCGCTAATCGCCCGGCTCGCGCTAAAAGTTAATATTGCCCCCTAAAACGTGGTCTCCGCAATCACCGGATTGACCAACGTACCTACCAGGCCAAGGTCCACTTCGACCACATCACCGGGGCGCATGTAAACGGGCGGCACCCGTTTATCACCAACTCCACCCGGCGTGCCCGTCACGATCACATCCCCCGCCCGCAACGGCGTAAACGTCGAGCAATAATTGATCAATACCGGCAATGAAAACGTCAGGTCTGCAAGGCTAGCTTGCTGCATCACAACCCCGTTCAGGCGGCACTCAATAGGCAGTTTAGTGTAATCCCCTACCTCATCCGGCGTCACCATATAGGGGCCAAAACCACCCGATCCGGGAAACGTCTTGCCCGGCGTGAACTGCGAAGTATGTTTCTGCCAATCGCGCACGCTGCCATCGTTGTAACAGGCATATCCCGCCACATGATTCAGCGCATCCGCCTCCGGTATCGCTCGCCCGCCTTTGCCGATTATCACCGCCAGTTCTGCCTCAAAATCAAACCGTTCCGAAATAGCAGGCCGCACCAAGGGTTGCCCGTGCCCCACTTGACTGTCTGCAAATCGCGTAAAAATCGTCGGATGCGCCACATCGGGCCGCCCGGTTTCCGCCTGATGTTTTTTGTAATTCACTCCAACGCATAGAATTTTCGCGGGATCAGGGATCACCGGCAATAAGGTCACATCACTTAACGCAAAATCAGGCGCACGCGCTGCCACAAACGCCTCCGCTGCACCCAGCGCATCCGCCGCAATCGCACCTTTCAGCGTGGTGATCTCAGTAGACAATCGCCCCGTCAGATCGACAATGCCCCCCGCTTTAACCGCGCCAAACCCACAAACACCCAACCGGGCAAAGCTAATCAGTTTCATTCAGTATCGCTCCTGTTTAAAAGGGCGGATCATGGGGTCATCCCATTCCGGCCCATATATATTCCGACCATATTCCGGCGAATGCCGGACTACTTCGCACGAAAATCCTCATGTGATTTCTCAAGCGCATCAAATCTGTTTTGCATATGCACCTCAATCGCCTCACCAAACTGCATCAGCAACGCAGTGATTTCTGGCTCCCGCGTGGCAGGGCAACCCGCCGCCTCAAAGACACAACTCAACGAGGCAACAATGCCCAGCGCTTTGTTGTGTAAAGGTACCGCAATTCCCTTTAGTCCGGCATCGACCTCACCGCTGGTGACACTGCGACCAGCCTTGCGGATATGCGCCAGATCGGCATGCAACCCCTGTGCGTTCACGCTGCTTTCGGCCTGATCCAGCACTTGTTTCACCCGCCCTGAATTCAATTGCGCCAAAATCGCGCGGGATGTCGCCCCCTTGTCGATCGGCATCGCGCGTCCACGTTGATAACTTGTGCCGCACTCAAATTCAGGGGTTTGCGCATCCGCGACGCACATCACTTTGCCGCCACTTAGGCGCGCCAACACCACCACGCAGGGCACCGGGCTTTGCTCGATTACCTTATCCAAAAACACCGCCCCCGCGCGCACCAAAGGGTCGGTCATGCGGATTGTACGCTCAAATTCCAGAAACGCCGGACCCAGCCGATAAAACGATCCCGCAGCGCTTTCCAAAAAACCCGCCGCCACCAATTCCCGCAGATTTCGATAGATGCTGCTTGCAGGGGTCTGTAAACGCGCGGCTATCTCTACCACCGTCCACGAGTTTTCATCTGTTGTAAACAGCGATAACAGATTGTTATATCTATCAAATCCGCCCATCTTTACCCTCGTATGTCATGCCAGAGATAGCGCGCGTGCTTGCCTCAGAACAAGGTCAACCGCCTGCTCCCCGCATGCTGCCCACAACACCCGCATATCCGGTCGCAAAAAAATCGCATCAACCCCCAGCTGATCCAACAACGCGCCAATCGCGGGGTCATCCTGCGCACATAACATCGCCAGATGTGGTGCCACCGCACGTCGCTGCCGCGCCAACACAGCACAGTGATTGCCGATCACATCATCCAACCGCCCCGCCTGCAACGTAATCTGCGCAATCAACTGCCCTCGCAACGCCGCCCCATCCTGTTGCGCCGAACCTGACCCCAAATCGGCTCCCAAATTTGACCCAAGGCCCGGCCCGAGCCCCGCCTGAACACTACGCATCAAGACCGTTCCCCCTTCATCTCCTGCGCCAACCTTCTGTGCAATATTGTCTCCCGCCCGCACGCGATTGATCAACTCGCCCATCTCAACCGCGGTTTCGATATAGTCGGTCACGTTGGGCTTTCGCTCGGATTCATAGCTTGTCAGAATCCCCGCATCCCCGCCCCGACACGCCACCGCCAATTTCCACGCCAGATTGGCCGCATCCCGAATACCCGCGCACATTCCTTGCCCCAAAAACGGCGGCGTCAGATGCGCGCAATCCCCGGCAAGGCATAGCCGCCCTTTGACCCAACTTTCGGCCACTTCAGATTTGAATGTATAAACCGCCGCACGTTCCAGCTCGGCATCCTGCGGCGTGATCCACCGCGACAGAAACGCCCAAACCGCCTCCGACTGCATCGTTTCAATGCTGTCCTCATGATCCAGGAGGGCAAATTCCCAGCGCCTGCGCAGGCCAACGTTGCGGCAATAAGTGGCCGGGCGCAGCGCATCACAAAACTGCAACGTGTAATCGCCCAACTCCGGCATCTCACGGCGTAACATCACATCTGCCACCAGCCAACGCTGCTCAAATCCCAACGGTTGCATTGTCACACCCATGGCACTACGCACCATCGACCGCGCACCATCACAGCCCACAACATACCCCGCCCGCAGGCTCTGTAGCTGCCCATTCCCCTCATCGCGGTAGGTGACAGTCACCCCCGCGCTATCCTGCTGCAACGCCTCCACACTTTGTCCCAATTGCACCGTAACCGAGGACCTTAGACGCAGCGCCCCACGTAACCTGCGCTCCAGATCGGGCTGATGAAACCGGTA
>CAXIAD010000102.1:0-7770 GCA_964021645.1 uncultured Cognatishimia sp.
TAGATCATCACGATCAACAGAGGTGATAACCACGTGGTTCAACCCCAGTTTTTGCACTGCATCCGCAACACGACCTGGCTCAAACGTATCCAACGTATCGGGGCGCCCCGTTGCGATATTACAAAACGTGCATCCGCGTGTGCAAATGTCGCCCATGATCATCATCGTCGCGTGACCTTGGCTCCAGCATTCGCCCACATTCGGACAACCCGCCTCTTCGCACACCGTGACCAGATTGTTATCCCGCATAATTTTGCGCGTGGTGTTGTACCCTTCGCCACTTGGCGCCTTCACGCGAATCCAGCTTGGTTTGCGCGGTTGTGCGTTATCTGCCCGATGGGCTTTTTCCGGGTGGCGCTGTTCGGGTATTTTCAGGTCTCTCACGGGCGTTCCCTTGCGGCTTTTGCGATGTGCTTTGTTTAGCATATCTTTATGTCACCGAAAGAGCCAGCCACGCAAAGCTGCTATGCATCCGGCAATCATACCGCCACAAAGGCTAAAATTTGGCAAACCACCGCCGACCCAATATGCCCCATTGCGTGTCTATCAGAATCATTTTATCCGCCCGTCGACTCCCTAGTTTGAACAAGGACAGACGATGAATACCGGTCAAAAATTACCCATGGTTACCTTTCGCACCCGCGTTCGCGACGACAGCATCGAGGGGCCTAACCCTTTTCGCTGGCAGGATATGACCACTGCTGACTATTTCTCTGGTAAGCGCGTTATTCTGTTTTCGCTCCCCGGTGCCTTCACGCCCACATGCTCGACCTACCAATTGCCCGGTTTCGAAAAAGGCTTTGCTGATTTCGCGGCCCAAGGCATTGATTCAATCTACTGCATGTCGGTCAACGACAGCTTTGTGATGAACAAATGGGCCGAGGCGCAGGGCATCACAAATGTCGGTGTTATCCCTGATGGATCCGGTGAATTTACCCGCAAAATCGGCATGCTTGTCGACAAAGACAACGTCGGGTTTGGCATGCGCTCATGGCGCTATGCAGCCATCGTAAATGATGGTGTGATCGAGGCATGGTTCGAAGAGCCGGGCCGTGACGACAATCATCCCGAAGACCCATATGGCGAAAGCAGCCCAGAAAATATCCTTGCGCATATGAATGCCAAGGCTGAGAAAATATCTGCATAAACTATCTTAAATCAACACCCTACGTCCCATACCTAATGTGGGTCGTAGGGGCATTTTCCGATCCCAAAACAATTCTATCCAATCATGGAGCTGTTTGATCCGCGCCCTGTTTGGTAATGCTCGCGCAGGCGAATGAGCGCGATACGCAGCACAATTTTGCCAGATCTGGCTGACCATCCCAACCGCTTTTCCGCAGTTTCCAACCCCTCCAGATAGCAGCAACACCGCAGTGCTACATCCGATAGCCCCTCACCCAAATCTTGTAGGGCCTGTGCCACCCTGTCACGCGCCGCAGTTGGCCCCGATCCAATGCCACTGTCAGGAGCATAACTCCCACGGTCGCCACCAGATAGGAACCGATCCCAGTTTTGGCCAACTCGTGGACCCATTTGCGCCAGCTCAAAATCCTCGCGCAACCGCTCTCCGGCAGAAACAAGGTCTTCGCTTAAAAATGGCGCGCCCTCTTTGTCACGCCGCCTTGCCAGCAAGGTCAAAGGCGATTCCGCCATATTAAACCGCATGCGCCGTGGCTTGCCTTCTTCTTCATCCTCAACCAGTTTCTCGCCAAATTCACGATGTTGCGCCGCAAATGGCGTTTGCATCTCCGCAAAACCCTGCGCCTGATTTTCCGCCTCAGCGACCAGCCGGTTTAACGCAGCGCGTCCTGAACTCGTAATTGTATAGCGCGAAATTCGGCCCGGCTCGTCGCAACTAATCCAGTCCTTTAGTGCCATCGCTTGGGCGATTGCCCGGTCCACAACCGCCGTTCGCGTCGAGGCCCCATCAGGGGCATCGCGCACGACTACGGCCTTTTCCATATCCTTCGCCACCGCCAGAACAGCGCCCGCCTCACACAACCTACGCAGGACTCTTTTACCCTCCCGGGCAAGGGTGGCTTTGCAGGGTGCCACCTCAGAATTCGCAGTTTCTTCCATTCCCAAACTCTCCTTACGTTCTTTCCGGGACACCGAGGGGAAATGCCTGACCCCAAGAGTTGTCAGCGCCTCATCCACCAAGGGATCATCGCGGCGGGATTCGACCTTTCGGATCTGCCTTAGAACTGTCGATGCATGGCATTGCGATAGTCTCGCAAGCTCCCGAATAGACAGGCCTTTTTCCGTATGCTCAAGGTATCTAACAGCTCCGTTTGGAACCCACTCAGGTAGGGTAGCAATCCCCCGTAATGAAGGCCGTTTATGGGTCATTTTGCACCTCCAAAGGTCCGTAGGATTGCCATAGTTATCCCCAAGTTTATCCTTAAAATTATCCACAACCTAAGAGCGATTGGTTACCCATGTGTTAAAATGAGCCTCTACAACCATCATTGTTTCCAAATCATAAACAGACACAGAAGGGTCCGTACGCAGCTAAGCAGAGTCACGCAACACTCGCATTGGTTGTGCAATGTTGGTTTCATCAAAGTGTTCGATAACTACTCAAACAGATAAAAAGGACCCGAAGATGAAAGATATTCTCAGTGTGCTAAATGATCTGCGCCGTCCCCGCCTGCTCATACGTGCAGCAAAAATGGGGGCGGAGGAATACTCTCGCGATACCCACCTGAAACGGCATCTAGGCTACGGAAATTTGCCCCGCAGCGGTCCGGCCTTGATGAAACTGATTGAATTGGAAAGCGTGATGAATGAACACCGTCACAAAGAAGAGGCGTCCTATTCGTTGATCAAACATGTCGACATTTTGATCGCTATGATGGGCGAGGCACGGCTACTGCGCGCCTCGCGCCCGATTTAAACTTGGGTCAAGCCTTTGACGTTACATGAACGAATCGGGCATCGATTCTTTCTTCTGCGCGACATAGGCTTCCAGCCCCTCTTTGATCGCCGGGTCCATCGCAGGCTGCTGATATGTGCTCAGCAGTTTTGCAACCCGGTCAGAGGCCAAGGTACGTGTATCGCGCGCGCCTTCTTCTTCCCATGTTTCATAGGGTTTGTAATCCAGCAGGTCTGATTTCCAGAACGCGGTCTTAAAGTTGTTCTGCGTATGCTCACAGCCCAAATAATGCCCGCCGGGTCCAACCTCGCGAATGGCCCCCATGGCTTGGGCATCGGTATCCATTTCAACACCCTTGGCCACAGAATGCAGCGTTCCCAGTTGGTCCGCATCCATCACGAATTTTTCGAAATCCGCGACCAGACCGCCTTCAAGCCAACCACAGGCGTGCAACATAAAGTTCACACCAGACAACAGCCCCATGTTCAATGAGTTTGCGGTCTCATATGCGGCCTGCGCATCCGGCAGCTTTGAGCCACAGAACGATCCCGCTGACCGGAATGGCAGCCCCAAACGGCGCGCCAATTGACCCGCACCATAGGTGACCAATGATGCCTCAGGCGTCCCAAACGTCGGCGCACCAGAGTTCATGTCGATCGAACTAACAAACGCCCCAAAGATCGCAGGTGCCCCCGCGCGCACCAACTGGTGATAGGCAACGCCGGCCATGACTTCGGCCAGAACCTGCGTCAACGTACCCGCAACCGAAACCGGTGCCATCGCACCGCCAACAATAAACGGAGAAATAATGCATGCCTGATTGTTTTTCGCATAAACCTCAAGCGAGCCCATCATCACATCATCAAACGTCATCGGAGAGTTGATGTTGGTCAGCGACGTCATAACTGTGTTGTTCTGAACAAACTCTTCGCCAAACAGAATGCCACACATATCGACACTGTCTTGGGCGCGGCTTGGTTCTGTCACCGACCCCATGAACGGTTTATCGCTCAACGTCATATGTGCCATCAACATATCCAGGTGACGCTTGTTCACCGGAACATCCGTAGGTTCGCAAACGGTGCCGCCAGAATGGTGCAACCACTTGGACATATAGCCCAGTTTTACGAATTTCTGGAAATCATCCATCGTTGCGTAACGACGGCCACCCTGCAAATCGCGCACAAAGGGAGGGCCATAAACCGGTGCCAAGACCAGATTACGTCCACCAACCACAACCGAACGCTCGGGATTACGGGCATGCTGAGTGAACTGTGATGGCGCTGTCGAAATCAGCTTGCGCGCCAAACCACGTGGGATGCGCACGCGCTCGCCATCAATATCCGCCCCGGCATCGCGCCACCGTTCAAGTGCGGCTGGATTGTCGATAAAATTAACACCGACCTCCGCCAGAATTGTTTCGGCATTGGCCTCGATGATCTCCAACGCTTCGTCGTTCAAAACTTCAAAGTTGGGGATATTACGTTCGATGTACTTAGCTGTATCAAATGACACTGTGGAACGCTCGGCCCGACGGGCGGCACCTCCGCCTCCACGAACACGACGACGCGCTGCTGCTTCTGACATACTCAATTCCTCACCAAAAGGCGTTACATTCTCCCTACATCTATCTTGCGTCGCGTTACGCCCGTCGAAAAAATACGGCCTTTGAAGTTTAAAAGCGACATTACCACCTGTTTTCGGTGTCGTTCTCAATTTAAACGCCCGCAATTTCGCCCGTTGCCCGATCTTGCCTGTGATCTCTTCAACAGGTGGCCTTCCCTTCAGCATTTCAATCCGGCCTCTGTGCAATCGGACTTGCGAAATCTCCCTCTTTCGCTTAATCGGCGCACATGAGTGATACATCCCATGACCGCCTCTTAATCATCGACTTTGGCAGCCAAGTGACGCAGCTTATTGCGCGTCGTTTGCGTGAGCTGAATGTCTATTGCGAAATTCACCCCTATCAGAACGTCACCGATGACTTTCTGACCGAGATGGCGCCCAAGGCCGTTATCTTATCAGGTGGCCCAGATAGCGTGACCCGCGAAGGCTCTCCGCGTGCGCCCCAAGCGGTGTTCGATATGGGCGTGCCCGTGCTTGGCATCTGCTATGGTCAGCAAACGATGATGACCCAGCTCGGTGGCAAGGTCGAAAGTGGCCACGGCACCGCCGAATTTGGCCGCGCCTATGTTACACCCACGGTCAAATCCCTGCCCATGCTGGATGGCTGGTTTGAGGATGACGCCGATCGCGAACAGGTCTGGATGAGCCACGGCGACCACGTCAGCGAAATCGCCCCCGGATTTGAGGTCTACGGCACCTCTCCTAACGCGCCTTTTGCGATCACTGCGGATATCTCGCGTAATTTCTACGCCGTGCAATTCCACCCCGAGGTTCACCACACCCCGAATGGCGCCAAGCTTTATGAAAACTTTGTCCGCCTCGCTGGTTTCACTGGCGACTGGACAATGGGCGCCTACCGCGAATTGGCAATTGCCGCGATACGCGAACAGGTTGGTGACAAACAGGTTATCTGCGGTCTGTCCGGCGGCGTTGACAGCTCTGTCGCTGCGGTCTTGATCCATGAGGCCATCGGCGATCAGCTGACTTGCGTCTTTGTTGACCACGGGTTGTTGCGCAAGGGCGAGGCCGATGAGGTCGTCGCCATGTTCCGTGACAATTACAACATGCAGTTCATCCATGCCGAAGAACAAGAACTCTTCCTTGGTCAGCTTGAGGGTCAGTCTGATCCTGAAACCAAGCGTAAAATCATCGGCAAGCTGTTTATCGACGTGTTCCAGAAACACGCCAATTCCATTGAGGGTGCCGAATTCCTCGCTCAGGGCACGCTTTACCCCGATGTGATCGAATCTGTCAGCTTCTCCGGCGGTCCCTCTGTCACGATCAAAAGCCACCACAATGTTGGCGGTCTGCCCGAGAAAATGGGCCTCAAACTGGTCGAACCCCTGCGCGAACTCTTCAAAGACGAAGTCCGCGTTTTGGGCCGCGAGCTGGGCCTGCCTACCAGCTTCATCGGTCGTCATCCCTTTCCTGGTCCCGGCTTGGCCATTCGTTGCCCCGGTGAAATCACCCGTGAAAAACTCGACATCCTGCGCGAGGCCGATGCCGTCTTTATCGACCAAATTCGTAAACATGGTCTTTACGATGATATCTGGCAGGCTTTCGTCGCCATTCTGCCTGTGCGCACCGTTGGTGTTATGGGTGATGGGCGCACCTATGATTTCGCCTGTGCCTTGCGCGCGGTCACCTCTGTTGATGGCATGACGGCGGATTATTACCCCTTTAGCCACGAATTTCTGGGTGAAACCGCCACGCGGATCATCAATGAGGTAAAGGGCATCAATCGTTGCACCTACGACATCACGTCCAAACCTCCCGGCACCATTGAATGGGAATAGGCTGGTTCAAAATATCTGGGCACATCTGATGTGCCTACCAGTTTCAAAAGGCGTCACCTCTGGGTGGCGTCTTTTTCGTTTCGCACTTTCCCTCTGTTCAAATGCGAGCATTGCCGCCAGACTGTAGGCAACTGAAAGATGCCTCAACATGAAATCCCTCGCAATTTTCATTTTACTGTCGGCCACCTCAACCGCCGCAGACAGTCCCCTGCGTTGCTATGGCCACGCCCCGGACTGGAGCCTTGAAATCGCCGGCACCACGGCGTTATTCAGCTATCCACTGTCACCTAACTCTGCGCAATCATTTGACATTCCCCAACGCAGCCAACCCGAAGGTGCAGCGCGTCATTGGCCCCAAGCCATGACCCTCATCGCAGATTTTGACACCGCAATTGTTGTGCTTGACCGCGCCAATTGTCAAACGGGCGATGACAGCACCACAACTGACAGCCCAAGCAATATCCGCGCCCACATCCTGACCCAACGTAACCAAACCCCGATCCTGCTCACCGGCTGCTGCGAGCCTCAAAAATGAGCAACACCCTCAAGGCAGCGCTGTGGATGATCGGCGCAATCGTTGCATTTTCGACCATGGCCGTTGCGGGCCGCGCAGTCTCAAGCCAACTTGATACCTTTGAAATCATGTTATACCGCAGCATCACCGGCATCGTGATCGTTGTGGTGGTCATATTTGCCACCGGAAAACAGCACCAAATCAACCGCGAACGCCTTGGTCTGCATTTTCTGCGCAACATTGCCCATTTTGCCGGGCAAAACCTGTGGTTCTATGCGCTGCCATTGATCCCCTTGGCACAGCTTTTCGCGCTAGAGTTCACATCCCCCCTCTGGGTCCTCGCCCTATCCCCTCTCTTGCTTGGTGAGCGTTTGACCCGCTTAAGAGCCCTCTCCGCACTGCTAGGTTTCATAGGTATTCTCATCGTTGCCCGCCCCGGCGCCGTGCCAATTGATGCTGGTATGATCACAGGGGCACTTGCCGCCATCGGCTTTGCAATCACCATCATTTTGACCAAGAAACTGACCCAAACCACGACCATCACCTGCATCTTATTCTACCTGACCGGCATGCAGGCCCTGTTTGGCCTGATATTTGCGGGCATTGATGGGGATATCGCGGTCCCCACGGCCGCCAATACGCCTTGGATCATATTGATTGGCTGCGCGGGCCTGATGGCGCATTTTTGCTTGACCACGGCCCTGTCGCTCGCCCCTGCCACCATCGTCGTGCCAATAGATTTCGCGCGCCTGCCCGCCATCGCCATCGTTGGCATGCTGTTTTACAACGAACCCATTGATGCCTTCGTGCTGATTGGTGCCTTGGTAATTTTTGGGGCGAACTATCTGAATATCTGGTCAGAAAACCGACCCAAGCCCTCCCTGCAATCCACCAGCTAATCCTCCACGCAATCAACTCACCCCACAGCACACCCAACAGCACGCCCAACACCAACC
>CAXIAD010000103.1:0-7689 GCA_964021645.1 uncultured Cognatishimia sp.
TCTCCGCGAGGGAGTTACAGTCCCCTGCCACACCTTGCGGCCTGTCGCCCACTTATCCGACGTTGCCGTCCGATGAGGCGCTGATTACAAGCGCTTGGCGGGGGCGTCAACAAGAAAATCCCTTGCAGATGGCGCTTGTCCGTCGCATTGAGGACACCACGTAGAAGTCAGGGCACAAAACGATGAAAAAACCACAATGGATCGTCGAAAAAGAACAGGCCAAACGCGCGGCCGCAGCGGAAACCGTCTGGTTGTTCGGTCTGCACGCGGTGCGCGATGCGTTGATGAACCCGGCGCGCGAAAAATTACGCCTTATGGTCACCAAAAACGCCCATGATAAGTTGGCCGAGGCGATCGCGAT
The DNA here is from genome assembly GCA_964021645.1 of uncultured Cognatishimia sp. Classification (GTDB taxonomy): domain Bacteria; phylum Pseudomonadota; class Alphaproteobacteria; order Rhodobacterales; family Rhodobacteraceae; genus CANLDA01. The sequence goes on from CAXIAD010000103.1 coordinate 362, forward strand.
TTCCGGTATCACACCCGAGCTGATCGATTCGCGCAAATTCCATCCTCCCATTGATCAGCAATCCGTGCATCAGGGCGCCGCTCTTGAGGCTAAGCCATTGCATTGGGGCGGACTTTCGGATCGCGCATTGGGGGACGGCACCCGTCCACCGCGGCTGTTGTTGCTTGATCGTGTGACTGATCCGCACAATGTCGGCGCTATTTTGCGCTCTGCCGAGGTGTTTGGCGCGCAGGCAGTGATCGGCACACGCCACCACTCAGCACCCGAAACAGGGTCATTGGCGAAATCGGCCTCTGGTGCGTTGGAACGTCAACCCTATCTGCGCATGCGCAACCTTGCGGATACGATGATCGAATTGCGCTCTATGGGCTACATATTGCTGGGCTTGGATGGCGAGGCAGATCAAACCATCGAATCAGCCATTGAGGGGCGACGAGATCGCGCAATTGCCTTGGTTCTGGGTGCCGAAGGCCCTGGACTACGCGAAAAAACCAAAGAAACCTGTGATGCGCTGGTACGCATTGATTACGCAGGCGGCTTTGGCTCTTTGAATGTGTCCAATGCAGCCGCCGTTGCGTTATATGCGGCACGGCCAACCTGACCGAATTTGTTACTTGGTTTGCGCGCGTAGCATCGCGCGCATTTCCACCACACCCACATCGTCAAAAAATTCTACAAACGGTCTTTGATCCTCCAGCTTAGGCCAGATGACATCAACGCGATGGCTTCACACCAAAATGTCAAATGCCGGGCATCCCGCTACGCCAATAATGCATCTCATCCGCGGCGGACAAAAACCGCGAGATGACCGCTGATTTCACGCCAAGCGTCAGAATCACCGCAAAAATGGCGGTTCCCAAACTGCGGTACCAAAAATTACGGCGCTTTTTGCGGGTTCCTTCCTGTAGCGCACTTAATGACGTAGTCGAATTTTGTCGGGTGAACACGAAAAATGAAAAATACCCAAAAAAATTAGCAAACATCACGGCGACCCCACCGAAATGCAACCCATGCAGCAATTTCAACATCAAGCCATCAGGCCCAAACACCCCAAGACTTGCCCATAAATCAAAATCATCAATTCCGGTGACGGGCGCATGTAGGGGGATGAATCCATCAGACCCCGTTGCGCCGCTCAGGAAAACGCGCGCGACCTCGCTACAATCATATTGGCCCCCAGATCCTGTGGTGGGGGAGAGCGCGATCATAAACGCACTTAGCCCCGCTGCGCGCGCCACCCAAATTTCATGCGATTTATGTTTCAGATGACCATCCATCTGGCTTTGTTTCATCGAATAGAAAACAACATCAACAGCCCGACAAAGGTTATAGAGCCAACAAATATATCGCTCCCCAAACGGCTGTAATAGTAGTGACTGATGGAAGCGTTAATACAGGTGTTGGTAAACAGGGTCACTGCTCCTATCCAAATTGGCAACAACAGCGCGACATAGCCCACGGCCTTGTTGATTTTTTGCAGGTTGACGGAGAATGGCAACTCATCCGTTACGCGAAGGGCGTCGGGGAAGACGGTCATGAAAATTCTTAAACAATGTGTGAGCTGCAAGTTGCAACAACATGTTTTACGTGTGTGATTAGGAGTTTTCTAACTGCACGCCATACGAAAAGACGTGTTTTTTGTCTTGGAAATGAGGAGACGCTCCACCTCAAGTCTATGATATGGTTGTAATTTTTATAGGTGTGGGGTGTAATTGTTAGATCAAAACTTTAGGGCGGCCCTCTTAACATCTTGTTCACAGGTTTATTACATCCTCTTTAAATGCGGCATTTCATGCCTAAGTCATTAACCAGAAGCAATGGACAGGAACTTCCGTGCTTCCCTTTACTGTCCCTCGTTCCACTACTAGCGCCCAAGGTTAACTTGGGCGCTTTTTTCTTCGACAAAGTGGGTGTAAAGCGTGGGCATGGAAAATTATTCTGATGACCTATTGCGCGAGGTCTTAAAGCGCACAAAGACTGTCGCCGTTGTCGGTGTTTCGATGAATCCCGTGCGGCCAAGCTACTTTGTCGCGCGCTATCTGGGGCTAAAGGGCTATCGGGTTATTCCGGTCAATCCGGGTCATGCAGGCAAAATGTTGTTTGGTCAAACCATACGTGCCTCATTGTCTGAAATTACTGAGCCTGTTGATATGGTTGATGTATTTCGCCGCTCCGAAGCTGTTCCCGCGATTGTTGAGGAGGCTATGGCCCATCTGAAAGGGTTAAAAACCATTTGGATGCAAATCGGTGTTGAGCACGCAGAAGCAACAAGTGTCGCGCAAGACGGCGGGCTGACTGTGATTCAGAATCGATGCCCCAAGATTGAGTATCAGCGCCTTTTTGGAGAGTTGCGCATGGGTGGATTCGCCACTGGGGTGATTTCGTCCAAGCTTTGAGCGGGTTCGTGTTAGGCGGTGGGGCAGGGGCTCTGCCCCACGTTGAATGCAAATGCATTCAACGATCCCCGGGATATTTTTGCCCAAGAGAAGCTGGCAAGACTTCAGGTAGTGGTTGCTAGGAAGGCGCGCGCGATGATTTTTCGTCAATCCCGCTGATGCCTTGGCGGCGTGCCAGCTCGTTTAGAACCTCATCCAAGGTGACGCCGCGCGATTGCAACATGACCAAAAGGTGAAATAGCACGTCAGCGGATTCAGAAATCAGACCATCGCGGTTGTCTTTGATGGCCTCAATGATTGCTTCGATTGCTTCTTCGCCAAACTTCTCGGCGCATTTTTCCGGGCCTTTGGCCAAGAGTTTCGCTGTCCAGCTGCTGTCTGGGTCGGCATTTGCGCGTTGTGCGATTGTTTCGGCTAGATCGTTCAGGGTCATCTTGTCAGCCTCATTGCAATGCCGGCATTTGCCATATGCGCCTTGGCTTCACCGATTGTGAATTCGCCAAAGTGAAAGATCGACGCTGCAAGCACGGCACTTGCCCCGCCTTCGGTAACGCCCTCAACGAGGTGTTCAAGCGTGCCCACCCCACCTGATGCAATGACTGGCACATTCACAGCATCTGAAATCGCCTTGGTCAGAGGCAGGTTGAAGCCGGATTTAGTGCCGTCCCGGTCCATTGAGGTTAGCAAAATCTCGCCAGCGCCTTTGGCCACGACCAGCTTGGCGAATTCAACGGCATCGATGCCCGTTTCCTTGCGCCCGCCATGGGTGAAAATTTCCCATTTGCCGGGGGATACGGTTTTAGCATCAATTGCCACCACAATGCACTGGCTGCCAAACTGGGCCGCGGCCTCGGCCACGACATCGGGGTTTGCGACTGCTGCGGAGTTAAAGCTAACCTTATCGGCACCAGCCAACAACAGCGCGCGCACGTCATCAACGGTGCGCACACCGCCGCCAACGGTCAGCGGAATATAACATTGCTCTGCTGTGCGGCGCACCACATCAAACATCGTGCCGCGATTTTCATGGGTGGCGTGGATGTCTAGAAAACACAGCTCATCCGCACCAGCAGCGTCGTAGGCGCGCGCGCTTTCGACCGGGTCGCCCGCATCGCGCAATCCGACAAAATTCACGCCTTTGACCACGCGGCCATCAGCGACATCAAGACAGGGGATGATACGGGTTTTTAACATCCTGGCACCTTATTTTTGCAGAGCTAACAGTTTAGCGATCAATGCCACGGCGACAGTGAAATTGCCAGTGCCCGCAGCATCAACCGTGCAGGCCTATCCGTTCAGAACGGCCAGCGCCTCGGCCAGATCAATCGCCCCATCGTATAGCGCACGACCCGAAATTGCACCGTTCAACGTGGCCCCACAAGATTTCAACGCATGCAGGTCATCTAATGAGCTAACCCCACCGGAGGCAATCACGGGGATGGATACCGCATTGGCCAGATCGGCGGTGGCCTGCACATTTGGGCCCTTCATTGCGCCATCACGTAAAATATCGGTGTAAATAATCGCCGCAACCCCTGCATCCTCAAAGGATTTCGCAAGGTCGGTGACCATCACATCTGTTTCTTCGGCCCAGCCTTTGGTCGCTACCCGCCCGTTGCGCGCATCAATACCAACGGCCACTTTACCAGGGAAAGCACGCGCAGCCTCGCGCACCAAATCAGGGTTCTCAACCGCAACCGTGCCTAGGATAACGCGGGCTAACCCTTTGTCGATCCAGCGCTCAATCGTGGCCATATCACGTATGCCACCGCCCAATTGAGCGGGCACCTTACATTGCTTCAGGATCTCTTCAACCGGGGCGGCATTCACGGGTTCACCGGCGAATGCACCGTTCAAATCCACCAAATGCAACCACTCACATCCTGCCTCGACAAATTCCAGCGCTTGTGCCGCTGGATTATCATTAAACACGGTGGTTTTCTCCATATCCCCATGCAAAAGGCGAACGGCTTGGCCGTCTTTTAGGTCGATGGCAGGGTAAAGGATCATGGCAGGCACCTATGTCAGAAAAACGTTGTCGTCCTTTTGCATGTGTTTGCCCAAAATGCAACGTGACCTCGTGGCGAATGCGACACCCGCGTAATTGCAAAATACGCACTACGTGTAGGCATTGGCACTGGTTCAACTGGCGGGCCAAACTGGCGGGCCAAACGCTTTGGCCTTGATTGAAAGCCGTCTGTGGCGCAGTATTTTTGCGACACAACTTGGAACATGCACATATTAATGCGTCTCGCCTTTTACTTGAAGTATATGAAAAACCAATGTCCCGAGAGCGCCGGAGGCGCGGCAGGGTATTGGTGATTCAAATTCAAGGCGAGGCGCTCTAGATGCCACAAAACTGAACAGGATATTGCCATGACATTCCGTTTTAAGAAAAACATTTTCATCGCCGCGACAATTCTATGTGCCGGGGCAGGGGCTGCCTTTGCCGATCCGGTTTTGGGTATTTGGAAAACCCAAGTCGATGATGGAGCCTATGCACATATTGATATCGTGCCCTGCGGGACCAATGTGTGTGGCACCATTATGCGCACGTTTAATGACGATGGCGAATACGACTCCCCAAATAAGGGCAAGCTCCTGGTGCGGAACATGACACCCAAGGGAGATGGGTATTACAAAGGCGAGGTTTGGCGGCCTTCCAATGACAAAATCTACGTTGGGAAAATTCAATTGGATGGCGATGCGCTAAAACTAAAAGGCTGTGTCGCAGGGGGGCTGATTTGTTCGTCCCAAGATTGGACGCGGGTGCCTTAACCGGCCCTTTCGGGTGGCGCGCAGCTGATTAGAACAATCCCATCTGCACTGGGATAACAGCATAGCCTTCTTTCTGCTTGCGCGTCTTTTTTTGCTCAAGCGCGCCCAAAGCAGCCTCTTGATCCGCGACATAGAGGCACCTGCGAAGGCCTGCGCCCCCATCAATCTGGCCAGATTCCTGCACCATACACCATTCGCCAAACAGCGTTCGAGTCACAGAAAGCGTGACATAGCTTTTCTGCCGGTGATGATGATTGATTTTTTCCAACCGAACGTGCACGTGAAACGGACCTGTCATATCGCCAAAACGACCCGCTATATGCCGCGTAGCGGGGGCTATGTCCATTAACGATTTAGCGATTTCAACGCGGATAACCGCCCAGACGGCGAAACGTATGTTTCACCCCGTGAAAGTGTCAATTCGTAACATTCACCGCGCAAAAGCCGGGGCGGTGAAATGGGTTTACGGGGCCCACCGCAGGAAATTTCCGATCATTTTGAGACCGACATTCTGGCTTTTCTCTGGGTGAAACTGCATGCCCAGCATCGTGTCATGTCCGATGATCGCGGTGATGTCTCCCCCGTAATCCACATGCGCCAAACGCTGTTTTGGGTCCGCCACTTTGAAATGATATGAATGCACAAAATAGACATGGTCGCCTTGTGAAATACCATCCAGCACCGGGTGCGGGCTGTCGATCACAAGGTCATTCCATCCCATATGTGGCACCTTAAGTGATTGATCCGATGGGGATATTCTCACCACATCCCCGCCAACCCAATTCAAACCGGTGGTTTCCTCATACTCATGCCCGGTGCTTGCCATCAGCTGCATGCCAACGCAAATCCCTAGGAAGGGGCGCCCCTTTTGCTCTACAGCCTCGACCATAGCCTCATAGATGCCCTTATGGCCGCGCAACTCGGCTGCACAGGCCGGAAACGCCCCGTCGCCCGGCAATACAAGCCGATCCGCCCGCGCCACAACATCCGCATCCGAGGTCACAACAACATCGCCCGCATCAACCTCTAAGGCCATGCGTTGAAACGCTTTTTCTGCCGAATGAAGGTTGCCGCTTTCGTAATCAATGATCGCGGTCAGCATTTACAACGCACCTTTGGTTGAGGGAATCGCATCCGCTTTGCGTGGGTCAACCTCAACAGCAGACCGTAACGCACGCGCCACAGCCTTGAACGCCGCCTCGACAATATGGTGACTGTTAAAGCCGTGAATCTGATCAATATGCAGGGTGATGCCGCCGTGTGTCGCAAAGGCCGTGAAAAATTCACGCACCAATTCCGTGTCAAACGTGCCAATTTTTTGCGTAGGAACCTCAACATTCCAAATCAGAAATGGCCGCGCAGACAGGTCCAGCGCACAGCGCACTTGTGCGTCATCCATAGCCAGATGACATTCCCCATATCGGCGAATTCCGCGTTTATCTCCAATGGCTTGCACAAGCGCTTGCCCCAATGCGATGCCTGTATCCTCAACCGTGTGGTGATCATCAATGTGATAATCCCCTTTGGCGCGGATGGTCATGTCGATCAATGAATGGCGCGACAGCTGGTCCAGCATATGGTCAAAAAAACCAACGCCGGTCTGATTGTCATAGGTTCCGGTTCCGTCAAGGTTGATCTCGACAGAAATAGCGGTTTCCGCTGTTTGGCGGCTGATGCTGGCCGTGCGCATGCGCGTATCCTCTTGAGTTATCACGCGCCCTTATAGGCATGCTGTGCGGGCAGGCCAAGATGGCGTATTCGGGATTGTTCTCTTCGTGCCAATTGTGCCAGCTTAGGCCAAACCCAAGAAAGGACGATCATGACCACCTGCGTCTTCATACAAATCCGCTGCAAGCCGGGTACGACCTATACTGTTGCTGAAAAAATTGCCCTAAAGGAAATCCACTCGGAACTGTTTTCCACGAGTGGAGATTTTGATTTGCTGATGAAACTTTATATTCCTGACGGACAGGATGTAGGGAAATACATCAATGACAATCTGCTAGATATCGCCGGGATTGAGCGGTCTCTCACCACGTTGACGTTCAAAGCGTTCTGATTATCACCCATAGCGGCGCTCCAATTTCTGACTATTTTGAAATTGGAGCGGGCGAAGAGATTCGAACTCTCGACCCTAACCTTGGCAAGGTTATG
>CAXIAD010000104.1:0-7685 GCA_964021645.1 uncultured Cognatishimia sp.
GGCCCAGTACCTTGTTGCAAACCACAGGCCATTCACGCTCATTCTGCAAGCCCAGCATCACCTCGCCACCCCCCCCCGTGGTAAACACCCCATAAGGAAAGATCGTCGCATGTGCCGCCCCCGCCCGATCCGGCGGCACGGCCCCGTCAAAGGCATAATACATCGGGTATCCCATCCATTCAGCCATCGCTTCCAGCATTGAGATATCAATATTGCACCCCACACCGGTTTTCTGACGCTGAAACAACGCAGCCAGTATATTGCTATAGGCATACATCCCTGCCGCAATATCCGCGACAGACACTCCCGCCTTTGATGGTTCATCCGCCGTACCCGTAACCGACAGAAACCCCGCCTCAGCCTGTATCAACAGATCATAGGCCTTGCGGTCCCGCTCAGGCCCATCCGCGCCGTACCCCGAGATATTACAAACGACCAGCCCCGGATGCGCGTCCTTTAGCGCCTCATAGGATAACCCAAGCCGCGCCGCCGCCCCCGGTGCAAGGTTCTGCACCAAGACATCCGCCTGCCCAATCAGCTTTTGCAGCACCACATCCGCCCCCGGTGCCTTCACATCCAGCGCCAGACTTTCCTTAGACCGATTGGCCCATACAAAATGCGAGGCCAACCCCTTGACCCGCGTATCGTAACCACGGGCGAAATCCCCACTACCGGGCCGCTCTACCTTGATCACCCGCGCACCTAGGTCAGCCAATTGCCGCGTGGCAAAAGGCGCAGCGATTGCGTGTTCCAACGCAACAACCGTGATCCCCTCCAGCGCGCGCATCAAAACGACCTCGGCATGCCAAGCAAATGCTCACCCACATAAGATAGGATCAAGTTGGTTGAGATAGGCGCCACCTGATACAATCGCGTCTCACGGAACTTGCGCTCCACATCATACTCCGTCGCAAAACCATAACCGCCATGGAATTGAATGCAGGCGTTTGCCGCCTCCCAGCTGGCCTTGGCCGCAAGGTATTTCGCCATATTCGCCTCGGCCCCACAGGGCTTGCCCGCATCAAACAGCGCACAGGCCTTATAGCGCATCAAATTGGCAGCCTCGACTTCGATGAAACTTTCCGCAATGGGGAATTGCACCCCTTGGTTCTGCCCAATAGGACGACCAAAAACCTCGCGCTCACTGACATAGCGCGACACCTTATCAACGAACCAATAGCCATCCCCGATGCATTCCGCCGCAATCAGCGTGCGTTCCGCGTTCAGCCCATCCAGAATATAGCGAAACCCCATGCCCTCCTCGCCAATCAGCGCATCCAGCGGCAGCTCAAGATTGTCGAAAAACAGCTCATTGGTTTCATGATTGACCATATTCGCAATGGGCCGCACCGTTAACCCGTTGCCAATCGCCTCGCGCAAATCAACGATAAAGATCGACATGCCCAGTGATTTCTTTGTGACCTGATCAATCGGTGTGGTGCGCGCCAGCAGGATCATCAAATCAGAATGCTGCACCCGGCTGATCCACACCTTTTGCCCGTTGATCACATAGCGATCCCCACGTTTTACAGCGGTGGTTTTGATCTTGGTGGTATCCGTGCCTGTCGTTGGCTCCGTCACCCCCATGGATTGCAGACGTAACTCACCACTGGCAATGCGTGGTAGGTATTCAGCCTTTTGCACATCCGAGCCATGGCGCAGCAATGTGCCCATATTATACATCTGCCCGTGACACGCGCCCGAATTACCGCCCGATCTGTTGATCTCTTCCATGATCACGCTCGCCTCGGTCAAGCCAAGACCCGACCCGCCATAGGCCTCAGGAATCATTGCCGCCAGCCAGCCGGCCTTGGTCAATGCCGCGACAAATTCCTCTGGATACCCGCGCTCTGCATCAATCTTGCGATGATACTCTGCTGGAAATTCTGCACATAACGCCCGTACCGCATCGCGGATGTCTTGATAGTCGTCACTCATACCTGCGCCACCTTCGCCGTTGCCGTCATTGCCAATGTCCCATCTCTCCGGCGCACCCAAAGGGCCACCGTCTCGCCATCCGCCTCGCCACCCGCCTCTGGCGCGCCATGTACCGAGAAACGCTCCACATCAAATACCGGCGCAACGGCGCGAAACTCAAATTCACGCACCACTGCATCTGGCATCTCGCGGCGTAATAAATCCAGCATCAAGGTGGCCAATAGTGGCCCATGCACCACCAGCCCCCCATATCCTTCCGTGCCGACGCAAAACGGCTGGTCATAGTGAATCCGGTGCCCGTTGAACGTCAGCGCGGAATAACGAAACAACAATACCGGATCAGGATCAATCTCGCGGCTAAAATCACTGCTCTCGGGCGCAGAGGGCACAGCAACAACAGGCGCATCTGGGTCCGGCACATCGCGATAAACAATGTCGTGCTCTTCCTCTACGCCCAGCGCATCACCGTCAAACACTTGATGCTGCACAGTGACAAAAACCAGATCTCCGCTTTTACCGCGCTTATGCGCCACCGAACTCACCGTAGACAGCTTGTGCAGCACCCGCCCAATCCTCAGCGGCGCGATAAACCGTAACCGTCCCCCCGCCCACATCCGGCGCGGCAACGGCACTGGCGGCAAAAACCCACCCAAGGCCGCATGCCCGTCATATCCCGCGTCTTCCAGCTTGAACAATTGCAAGAAATGCAGCCAATGCCACAACGGCGGCAGCGGCGTGCCCTCGCCATATTCCCCATCATTCCGGTTCAGCGTCGCTGCCAATGCATTCGCAGGAAAGCCAGCGATCAACTCGTCTTTGCTCTCGCTTTTGCCGATCCAACTTTTCAAGTGGTCTATATCAAGTGTCTCATGTGTCATCCCCCCTTGTGGCACGCCCAACCGCGGCATGGAATTCCACTTTTTCAAAACAATGCCCCAACCCAACACAAACACGCTCCGCCTACGGCCTCCCAACCAACAACTGCCCTGCCTTTAATGCCGCTCCCCCGCCCCACACGCCAATCACATAATCAGCGTGCCAAAGGCACTCCCCTAGCTCACACCCCCAGTAGGTTTTCTCGTGATTTCGCCCCATGGGCACATTGATCCCACGTCTTCTCCCCATTTCTGCCTCAAATCGCCTATAGATTTCTCTGCAAAAGGCGCGAAAACTATGTGCCAAGTGTATGAGGACCAGTAGTATGCAGGATGCAGTTAACTTTTTTGACACCCCCATGTTGGGGCTAGAGCGGGACCAATGGTTGGCCAAGCTAGAAGAGATCGCCGACGACCACGGCAATTTCGAACAGCTCGGCAAACGCCATTTCGCCAGCTTCGTCGAAGACACATCCAAAACCCTGCTCGTCACCTTTGAAACCATCCAAAGCATTCAGGCCCGCAAAGAAACCGGCCAGCCACTAGGCTTTGAACTGGTCCAAGAGCTGGGCTGGTCACATCTCTGCTTGCTGTCGGATGGCCAAACCTGGTTCCGCGACGCCAAAGTATATGCCTATTTCGATCGCTTGATCGACGATGGGTTCTTTGATGAATTCGACAAGGTTGTGTTTTATGGCGCTGGCCCTTGCGGCTATGCGGCCTCTGCCTTCTCAGTCGCCTCTCCGGGCGCAACTGTCATTGCCCTGCAACCTCAGGCCACGCTTGATCCGCGCCTTACCGCTTGGGACGACCGCTTTACCCATATGCGCGGCACCTCCTTCACCAGCCGTTACGGCTTTGCTCCTGATATGGTCGATGCTGCCAAACGCGCCTATGTGATTTACAATCCGCACCTGACACAGGATGCCATGCATGCGGCGATGTTCGCACGTCCAAACGTCACCCTGTTGCGTGCGCCGATGATTGGGCCCAACCTCGAAAACGGCCTCTACACCATGCAAATTCTACTGCGTGTGATTGTTAAGGCCTCCCAAGGCAAACTCACCGATCAAAGCTTTGGCCGCCTGCTACGCGCCCGCCGTGAATACCTGCCCTATCTGCGCGCCCTTCTTGGCCAGACAGAGCTGCGCGAGCGTCCAGACCTCAGCAAAATGGTTTGCGCCAATGTCACCCGCCGCTTCAACGCCCCCCGCTTTAAACGCAAACTGGCAGAACTCGAAAACGAGACCGAAAACGATGCAGCAGATCGCATCGCCAGCTAAGGCGCACCCCAACACAGGTTTTCCCCTCTCAACACTAGTCACACGCGGCGGAATCGTCTAAGGCCCACCACATGATGCAAAGCCTGACAATTGCCCGCCCCGATGACTGGCACCTGCACCTGCGCGATGGCGCAATGTTGCAGGCGGTCCTACCCGAAACTGCCCGTGATTTTGCCCGTGCGATAATCATGCCCAACCTCGTGCCGCCTGTCGTCACAGGGGCACAGGCCGCAGCCTACCGTGATCGCATTCTTGCGGCTCTGCCCGCTGGCATGACGTTTGAGCCCCTCATGACGCTCTACCTGACCGAGGAAACCGACCCGGCAGATGTTGCAGCCGCCCATGCTTCTGGCCTGATCAAATCCGTCAAACTCTATCCAGCCGGGGCCACCACCAACTCCGCCTCAGGCGTCGCTGATTTTGACAAAGTCCGCCCCGTACTGGAGAAAATGGCCGAAATCGGCCTGCCCCTTTGTGTGCACGGCGAGGTGACAGATCCCGCCATTGATATTTTTGACCGCGAGGCCGTGTTCATCGACCGCGTGCTTGACCCTGTGCGCCGCAACACCCCCGGCCTGCGCGTCGTGATGGAACATATCACCACCTCAAACGGTGTGGACTATGTGAAATCCAACGCAGCAGACCTTGGCGCGACGATCACCACCCATCACCTGATCATCAATCGCAACCACCTGCTGGTTGGCGGGATCAAACCGCATTACTATTGCCTGCCCGTCGCCAAACGCGAGGAACACCGCCTCGCCCTGCGCGCTGCCGCCACCTCCGGCGATGCCCGGTTCTTCCTTGGCACCGATAGCGCGCCGCATACTGACCCAAACAAGGAAAGCGGCTGCGGCTGTGCCGGTTGCTTTACCGCCACCAACACCATGGCCCTGCTTGCGCATGTGTTTGAACAAGACAGCGCTCTTGATCAGCTGGAAAAATTTGCCTCCCGCAATGGTCCTGCGTTTTATGGCCTGCCCGTCAACACAGATACATTGACCCTGACCAAAACCGCCGAGCCCGCTGTTTTCCCCTCTAAAATCAACAGTGCAGACGGCCCCGTCACGGTCTTTGACCCCGGCTTCCCCGTCTATTGGTCCACACCCTAATCTGCTGCCTAATCCACCGCTAACCACAACCTTCCACAGCCCAAAGGACACCCGCGATGATCCCCACATCTTATCCCACCCGCGAGGAAATGGCCCGCCTCACCGCGCGCATGCTGCTGGAAATCAAAGCGGTGAATTTCAACACCGACACCCCCTATATCCTCGCCTCCGGCCTCCCGTCTCCCAGCTATATCGACTGCCGCAAGCTGATCAGCTTTCCGCGCATTCGCTCCACCTTGATGGACTTCATGACTGTGACCGTCATGCGCGACGCGGGCTTTGAGGCGTTTGACAACATCGCAGGCGGCGAAACCGCAGGCATCCCCTTTGCTGCCCTTGTGGCAGAGCGCATGGCCCTTCCCATGACCTATGTGCGCAAAAAACCCAAAGGCTACGGCAAGAATTCCCGCATTGAGGGCGCAATGTCTGAGGGCGAGCGCGTGCTACTGGTTGAGGATCTCACCACCGATGGCGGCTCAAAACTCAGCTTTGTGGATGCCATCCGCGACACCGGTGCCACCTGCGCCCATACAGCAGTGATTTTCTACTACGACATTTTCCCCGAGACGGTCAAAACCTTGGGTGATCACGGCGTTTCCCTGCATTACCTCTGCACATGGTGGGATGTTCTCGCCGAGGCCCGCGCGCAAAACGCCTTTAGCGAAGAGACGCTAACTGAGGTCGAAACCTTCCTCAATGATCCCCGCGCATGGCAGGACGCCAACAAAAAATAATTTGCCCTCTCTGGGGATAAGACCTCGAATAACTTCATCCCCAGAATCACCACCGCCATCTATATTCTGTGCGAATTTCGCCCCTCACCTCGAAATATGGGGTCATTTGTGATATCCACACCTTATCCACAGGGTGATTCACAGCTCTCAAGGCGACTTATGCACCGACCTATGCACCTAGCGTGATTGCACGCGCTCAACTAATAATCTCCCCCAAGGGAGCGGACAGGCACATGAACGAAATCGCGATAATCAACCCGACCGGTGAACAGGCGTTACCCGCCGACCCCATGCCCCATTCGGTTGAGGCCGAACAACAGCTATTGGGCGCGATCCTGACCAATAACGACATCTACGACCGTGTCGCCTCCATCATCAACACTGCGCATTTCTACGACCCGGTGCATGCCCGCATCTATGAGGTCGCCGCCGCCCGTATCGCCAAAAACAACCTTGCCTCCCCCGTGACCCTCAAGGCTTTTCTTGAGGATGACGAGGGCCTCAAGGAACTGGGCGGCCCCGCCTATCTCGCCCGCCTCGCAGGCGGTGCCATCTCCGCCTACGCTGCGCGTGATTACGCGCAAATGATCTATGACCTCGCGATCCGCCGCGAATTGATTAGCCTGGGCAATAACATCGCCTCCAAGGCGCAAAAGGTCGACGTCGCCTCCGAACCCACAGAACAAATCGTCGAGGCAGAACAGGCCCTCTACCAGCTTTCCGAGCAGGGCCAGACCGAAACCGGCTTCAAATCCTTCCTCAAGGCCGTGACCGAGGCGGTGAATACCACCAATCAGGCCTACCAACGCGGCGGCGGCATGGCGGGCATCTCCACCGGCCTTGCCGATCTAGACAAACAGCTTGGTGGCCTGCACCCCTCTGACCTTCTGATCCTCGCAGGCCGGCCCTCCATGGGCAAAACCTCGCTGGCCACCAACATCGCCTTTAACGTCGCCAAAGCCTATAAACGCGGCATTAAACACGATGGCACCGAGGGCACGATTGATGGCGGCGTTGTCGGTTTTTATTCCCTAGAGATGAGCGCCGAACAGCTCGCGGGCCGTATCCTCGCCGAAGCTTCCGAAATCTCGTCCCATAAAATCCGCCAAGGCGACATGACCGAAGGCGAGTTCCGCCGCTTCGTTGATGCCGCCAAATCGCTAGAGGCCTGCCCGCTCTTTATCGACGACACGCCCGCGCTGCCCATCGCCCAACTTGCCGCCCGTGCACGCCGCCTAAAACGGACCCACGGCCTTGACCTGCTCGTCATCGACTACCTGCAGCTCTGCCGCGGCACCGCCGAAAACCGGGTCAACGAAATCGGCGAGATTTCAATGGGCATGAAAGCCATCGCAAAAGAATTGCAAATCCCCGTGATTGCCCTGTCCCAGCTCTCGCGTCAGGTTGAAAACCGCGACGACAAACGCCCGCAACTGTCTGACCTGCGTGAATCAGGCTCAATTGAGCAAGACGCCGATGTCGTCATGTTCGTCTACCGCGAAGAATACTATAAAGAGCGCGAAAAACCCGCCGAACACGAACTCGACAAAATGGAAGCCTGGAAAGAGTCGATGGAACGTCTGCACGGCAAGGCCGAAGTCATCGTTGGCAAACAGCGCCACGGCCCCATCGGCACCATCGACCTCAGCTTTGAAGCGCAATTCACCCGCTTTGGCAACCTCGTCAAACCGTGGCAACAACCCGGTGGCAACGACTACGGCTAAGAACATATTTACAGTTAAG
>CAXIAD010000105.1:0-7657 GCA_964021645.1 uncultured Cognatishimia sp.
TTTGATTTCCTTAAAACCGGTCGCATTAACCATGATTCGCTCAAAAACCGGCAAAACCTCGCCAGTTGGCTAATTTCCCCCTAATTTCACCCCAATCATCCTCCTCCCCAAAACATGTTTTGTACAAAACTCGGGGGGCATTTGTACAAAACGTACAAAACTTCCGTGCTTTCCCCCTCAAAATCCGCGCCAAAACCCCCACTTAATACAGCGTGCGTTGCCCCACTTGACGCCCCCATAAAACCAACCACCAGAGGTCCCATGCTGCGATATTTCAACCTTGCCCTGCTCCTCCTCTTTCCGCTCAGCTGGTTTGCGCCGCTTTTACGCGCGGGCCTGCTTCCTCTCTTTGGTCTGAATGAGATTTCGGTCATCTCCGGTGTGCAATCCCTATGGCAAAGCGATGTCGCCCTTGCCCTCCTCGTCACCTTCCTTGCGATCTTTGCACCGATGATGAAAACCTTGGGTCTCGCCCTGATCCACTTTGGCCTATTACGGCGTAAAACCTTGCCAGCATTGGAATTTTTAGGGAAACTCGCCATGGCAGATATCTTTCTCATCGCCTTATATGTGGTTGTCGTTAAAGGTGTGGGCCTTGCCACTATTGAAATTGCATGGGGGATTTACCTCTTTAGTGGCTGTGTTTTGGCCTCCATGGTCATTAGTCATTTGACGCACCGTCGATAAAGGGGCAAAACGGGAACATGGCAAAAGCAAAAACAATCTACTCCTGTTCCGCCTGCGCGGCGCAATTCAACAAATGGTCCGGGCGCTGCGAAGGCTGCGGCGACTGGAATACCATATCCGAGGATACGCCGCTTTCAACTGGCCCCTCTACCGCAACCCTCGGAAATTCCAAGGGAAAAACGGTTACCCTATCTGATCTGCGCACCGAAGAAGCCCCCCCGCCACGCACCCATTCCGGCATGGCAGAACTCGACCGCGTGCTTGGCGGTGGCCTTGTTCCTGCCTCAGCGATCCTTGTTGGCGGTGATCCCGGCATCGGTAAATCCACGCTCTTGCTTCAGGCTGCCGCGCAATTTGCCAATTCCGGTCTGAAAACCATCTATGTTTCCGGCGAAGAGGCCCCCGCACAGGTCCGCATGCGCGCCCAGCGTTTGGGGCTGACCGATGCCCCCGTCCTGCTTGCTGCCGAAACAAACCTGCGCGATATTCTGACCACGCTCGAGGCAGAAAAACCCCAGCTTGCGATCATTGATTCCATTCAAACCATGTGGTCCGATACCATCGGTTCCGCCCCCGGCTCTGTTTCCCAAGTACGCGCCGCCGCACATGAGCTAACCTCCTTTGCCAAAAGGAAAAATATCTCGGTCATCCTCGTAGGTCACGTCACCAAAGATGGCCAAATTGCAGGCCCCCGTGTGGTTGAACATATGGTAGATACCGTGCTTTATTTTGAGGGGGAGCGCGGCCATCAGTTCCGCATCCTGCGCGCAGTCAAAAACCGTTTTGGCCCCGCCGACGAGATCGGTGTGTTTGAGATGACAGGCAAAGGTCTGGCCGAGGTTCTGAACCCATCCGCGCTGTTTTTATCAGACCGTGGCGCGCCATCTCCGGGTAGCGTGGTTTTCGCGGGCATTGAGGGCACCCGCCCCGTGCTGATTGAGCTACAAGCACTCGTCGCGCCAAGCCCCCATTCTCAGCCTCGGCGCACGGTGGTTGGATGGGATAGCGGCCGTCTGGCGATGATTCTCGCCGTGCTTGAGGCGCGCTGCGGAATCCCCTTCACCGGGCTGGATGTCTACCTAAATGTCGCCGGTGGTATGAAAATCAACGAACCCGCCGCCGACCTCGCCGTCGCCGCCGCCCTCCTATCCGCCCGCGAAGACGCCGCATTACCAGCCGATACCGTGGTTTTTGGCGAAATAAGCCTCTCAGGGGCCCTAAGAGCCGTCGGTCAGACCGAAAACAGGTTGAAAGAAGCGCAAAAACTTGGTTTCACGTCGGCAATCGCACCGAAAGGTGGCAAATCTCCCGAGGTTGCTGGTATGAAGCTGAACCGGCAAGGTGATTTAGCCAGCTTTGTAGGTGATGTTTTTGGAGCCGGATAAGACCGGCGCAGCCAGACGGGGAAGAGTATGGAAGGTTTTACCATCATCGACGGAGTCGTCGCGGGCGTAATCGTCATTTCGGCCCTATTGGCCTATTCCCGCGGCATCGTCCGCGAGGCAATGGCGATTGTCGGCTGGATCGGTGCCGCCGTGCTCGCCTTTATGTTTGCGCCACAGGTCGAACCTTTGGTCAAAGAAGTTCCCGTCGCGGGCAAATACCTTTCTGAAAGTTGCGAACTGTCGATCATCGCCGCGTTTGCCGCCGTATTTGCCTTGGCACTGGTTATTTTCTCTCTGCTGACTCCCCTGTTTTCCTCATTGGTTCAACGTTCAGCTCTGGGTGGCTTGGACCAAGGGCTTGGGTTCTTGTTTGGCGTATTTCGCGGTATCCTGTTGGTTACAATCGCCTTTTTCGTCTATCAAACTGTCAACACCGCACAATCTTATCCGATGGTGGATGACAGTCGCTCGGCTCAGGTGTTCAGCCGCCTAACCAGCCAAATCGAAGATCGCGATCCGGCACAAGCGCTTGGGTGGATCACATCCCAATACGAAGAGCTGGTGGGCATCTGCGAACAGTAATTCCGCCGCACTTTGGCTGAAACGCGAATATAAATTGCCCAATGGGCAATTCTGGGTAATTGTGCATTTCCAAAGAGCCGACGAACAAACCGTCGCACATCGTCAACAGGAATGCACATGACAGCCCGGATATCATTTGACACCTTCCTCGCCCAGACCGAGGCCTATCTGGCTCCGCATTCAACCGCCTATGGCCGCGATTTTAACCAGTTTTCCAACCGCATGCTGGTCGAAAGCTATTTCGCCCTGATCAAGGCCTACGACAGCAAGGTGTTTCTTGAACTTGGTGCACACAGAGCAACGGCATCGCGTAATTTCATGCGCGCAGAGCCGGGCCGCTTTGCCATAGCGATCGAGGCTAACCCCTTTAACTACAAGCGGTTCTGTGACGCAGTGCAGGCCGGTGGGACAATCTATCGCAACCTTGCCCTAACTGACGAAACCGGCCCGGTAAAAATGATCCTTAGCGACACCCAGCGTGATCGAAACAAGGGCCATACCAGCACCGCCAACTCCATTCTGAAACGCGCTTCGTTTTCTGATGTGATGGAGGTCGAGGTTCAGGGCATCACGTTTGACGATCTCATAACGCAGGCCACGTCCGATGGAGACATCCCCGCATTGATCAACGAGCCGCCAGTGCTGTGGGTCGATGTCGAAGGCGCGACCAGCCAGCTTTTAAAGGGCGCACAGATCGCCCTGCCCAAATGTCTTGCCGTTTTTGTCGAGGTCGAGGCCGAAGCCCTATATGAGGGGCAAGTCACCGTAGAAGGCATTGATGCGCAATTCAGAGCCCTAGGGTTCAGCCCGATTCTGCGCGATTGTGAATACCAGCCCCGCCAATACAATATCATCTATGTAAATGATTGCTTGGCCCGTGCAGATATTCTTGATCCCATCATCATGGACTATGAAAAACGCGTGCTGGCCTTTGTTCCACCCACCGATGAGTGACTGCGTTTGACCTTAATGCCCGAGTCTTTGTGATCCTTTCGTGACATGCGCAAAAAACCCTCGTATGAGAGGCGCAAGCGAGACCACAGGATTCGGAGCCACACTTGTCCAGTCACATGCCCCCCGCCCATCCCTTCGACACATCCTACCTGCGTGATATGGATAGTGACGACAAACTCCGCGAAGAATGCGGCGTCTTTGGCGTCATCGGTCTGACCGACGCGGCCAATTTTGTCGCTCTAGGCCTTCATGCCCTACAACACCGCGGACAAGAGGCCGGTGGCATCGTCTGCCATCACCCGGAGCACGGCTTTAACTCTGCCCGTCGCTTTGGTTATGTTCGTGACAATTTCACCAAAGAAAGCCTGATGAAAACCCTGCCGGGGCCATTGGCCATCGGACATGTGCGGTATTCTACGGCGGGTTCCAAAGGGGCTGTCATTCGTGATGTGCAGCCGTTTTTTGGCGAGTTTTCCATGGGTGGTGCAGCCATTGCGCACAACGGAAACATCACCAATGCGATTGCCCTGCGCAAAGAGCTGATCGAACGCGGCTCAATCTTTCAAAGCTCCTCGGACAGTGAATGCATCATTCATTTGATGGCACGCAGCCTGCAACGCAACATCCCCGAGCGGATGGAAGATGCGCTGCGCCGCGTCGAAGGTGCCTTTTCGATTGTTGCCATGACCCGTACCAAACTGATTGGTGTGCGTGACCCGATGGGCGTGCGCCCACTGGTGCTTGGTCGTCTGGGCGACGGTTGGGTTCTTAGCTCTGAAACATGTGGGTTGGACATCATCGGGGCAGAGTATATTCGCTCGATCGAGCCCGGTGAAATGGTGGTCATTACCGAACGTGAAGGGGTGCAAAGCCATTTCCCATTCCGCAAAACAAAGCCCAAGTTCTGTATCTTTGAACATGTTTATTTTTCGCGCCCCGACAGCATCATTGGCGGGCAATCGGTCTATGAAACGCGCCGTCAAATCGGTGTGGAATTGGCCCGCGAAAACCCAGTAGACGCCGATCTCGTCTGTGCAGTGCCCGACAGTGGCACCCCTGCGGCAATCGGATATTCACAAGAAAGCGGCATTCCCTTTGCGATGGGCATTATCCGCAATCAATATATGGGCCGCACCTTTATTGAGCCGACAGAGTCGATCCGAAACATGGGCGTGCGGCTAAAGCTGAACGTGAACCGTGCGTTGATCAAAGGTAAACGTGTGATCCTTGTGGACGATTCTGTTGTGCGCGGAACAACCTCGCGCAAGATCAAAGAGATGATCCTTGATGCAGGGGCTGCCGAAGTACACTTTCGTATTGCATCTCCTCCAACGGCTTGGCCGTGTTTTTATGGCGTCGATACACCGCAACGCGACAAATTGTTGGCCGCAACAATGACACCAGATGAAATGGCTGCACATCTTGCGGTCGACAGTCTGAAATTCATCTCATTGGATGGTCTCTATCGCGCCGTTGGCGAGGCCACAGGCCGCAACAAGGACTGCCCGCAATATTGCGATGCGTGTTTCAGTGGCGAATATCCAATCGCGCCAAGCGACATGATCGAAAAAGGGTTCGAAACAAAAGCCGCCGAATAGCATTCACGTGATTCCGGTAGCGTCTCCTCTTGTTTTTGAGGAGGTGAAACAGCAAATGAACAGACATGACAGAAAAACTTGCTCTCATCACCGGCGCATCTCGTGGCCTAGGCGCAGCTCTTGCAGAAGCTCTTGCGCCTGAATATCACATTGTCGCCGTCGCGCGCACCACTGGTGCACTCGAAGAATTGGACGATCGCATCAAGGCCCGTGGCGGAGATGCGACGCTCGCCCCGATGGACATCACCAATGTGGATGCAATGGCACAGCTTTGCCGGTCTATCCATGATCGCTGGGGCCGGGTTGATCTGTGGGTACATACCGCAATTCACGCAGCACCGCTAACACCTACCGGTCATATTGATCAAAAAGACTGGGCCAAATCCGTGGCCTGTAATGTGACCGCGACTGGGCAGCTGATCCCTTTTATGGCACCGTTGCTGGGCGATCACGGCCACGCCGTGTTTTTTGAAGATGCGCGCGCGGGGGAAAAGTTTTTTGGCTCTTACGGCGCGACCAAGGCGGCACAAATTGCCCTTGCCCGTAGCTGGCAGGCAGAAACAGCGACACATGGTCCGCGTGTTTCAATCCTGTCGCCAAATGGCATGCCCACAGGGACTCGCGCACGTTTTTTCCCTGGCGAAGATCGCGCGCCGCTGGCACATCCCCACGACGAAGCTAAACGGTTGCTCGGCGAACTTTAGGTAAACCGCGCCCTACGCTTACCGCTTGGCTCACCCCCCGACTGGCGCGGGTCGCCCCCTTGCCCGCTACCCTCCCCTCCTGCCATGCACCGCCACGATAGTGGCCAGAGACGCATGAGGCAGCCGGGGTGGGAGGGCGGGAGGCTCCCGAATGCGTCTCTTTTGCGCAAGCCTTAGCTTGCCCCGCGCCCTTGGCTCAACTACAGAGAAGATAGGGCAATTCGGAAGACACCAATGCGTATACTCATCACCAACGACGACGGCATCAATGCACCTGGTCTTGCAGTTCTAGAAGCCATTGCACAAACCCTAGCTGGACCTACGGGCGAGGTTTGGATCGTTGCACCCGCGTTTGAGCAATCAGGTGTCGGCCATTGCATCAGCTACACCCATCCAACAATGATCGCGCAGATGGGCGAACGTCGGTTTGCCGCCGAAGGAAGTCCTGCGGATTGCGTTCTTGCAGGCATCCATGACGTGCTAAAGGGTAACGCTCCTGATCTGATATTATCGGGTGTTAATCGGGGCAACAACTCCGCTGAAAACACCCTTTATTCAGGCACAATCGGCGGCGCGATGGAGGCTGCTCTTCAAGGCATTCCAGCAATCGCGCTATCGCAATACTATGGCCCAGACAATGCCCAAGCAGACAACCCGTTTGATGCTGCGGCCCAACACGGCGTTGATGTTATTCAGCGTATCCTTGCTGCCACGCCACAAGACGACAATGATTACCGCCTCTTTTACAACGTCAATTTTCCGCCCGTTCTGGCACCTGACGTCAAAGGTATCCGTGTTTCGCAACAAGGTTTTCGCCGCAATACCAAATTCACGGTCGAGCCGCACAATGCCCCATCAGGGCGCCGTTTTCTTTGGGTAAAAGGCGGCGATCAACAGGTTCCCACAGCCCCCGGCAGCGACGCCGCAGCCAACCTCGCAGGGTTCATCTCTGTCACACCAATGCGGGCCGACCTAACGGCCTATGATGCGCTAGATGCCCTAAAGGCGATTGAATGACCGACGGCAGCGCAGAACGCAAAATGCAATTCCTTTATGCTTTGCGCTCTAAGGGCGTGACCGATTCACGTGTTCTGACAGCGATGGAAAAAATTGACCGCGGGCCCTTCATTCGCGGCCTATTTGCTGAACGCGCCTATGAGGATATGCCTCTGCCCATCGCCTGCGGGCAAACAATCTCGCAGCCCTCTGTTGTTGGCCTGATGACACAAGCGCTTGAGCTTTCTCCGCGCGATAAAGTTCTAGAAGTTGGCACAGGCAGTGGCTATCAGGCTGCCATTCTCAGCCAACTCGCCCGACGGGTGTACACTGTTGATCGCCATCGCCGCCTTGTACGCGAGGCACGCCAAATTTTCGAAGCATTAGACCTGAACAACATCACCGCCTTTACCGCGGATGGCAGCCACGGCTTGCCCGATCAGGCGCCCTTTGACCGTATCCTGGTCACCGCCGCCGCCGAAGACCCCCCCGGCCCCCTCCTTGCACAACTCAAAGTCGGAGGCATCATGGTGCTGCCCGTTGGTCAATCTGACACCGTGCAAAGCATGATCAAAGTGCGCCGCCACGAAACCGGTTTTGACTATGACGAACTGCGTCCCGTGCGCTTTGTCCCCCTGATCGAAGGCATTGCACGCGAAGCTTGATTATGCGAATGGCAACCGAATAGTCGGGCATTCAACGATCCGACACATCATTTTGAACACCGCAAGACCCAGTAGCTAGTAAAACC
>CAXIAD010000106.1:0-7335 GCA_964021645.1 uncultured Cognatishimia sp.
CGATCTGACCTTCACACTAGAGCAGCCCTGCGACACCTATGAGGAGATCAAATCACTTAAGGGGCGGCTAAATCACCCGATTTTTGTCGATGAAAGCGCGACAGACATCAATATGGTCTGTCGCAGCATTCAGGACGGCGTTGCGGATGGGTTTGGCATGAAAATCACGCGTGTTGGCGGGCTATCAACTATGATCACGATCCGTGATGTTTGCAAGCATTTCAATCGCCCTATGTCATGTGACGACAGTTGGGGCGGGGACATCATCGCCGCTGCCTGCGTGCATATGGGGGCCACACTCGCGCCAAACCTATCAGAGGGCGTTTGGATCGCAGACACCTATATCAACGGTAATTACGATGCCGAAAATCCAATGTCCGCAGGTCCACAGATAAAGGTTCCTACCGGACCCGGCCTAGGCATTCAGCCTGACTCCTCCAAATGGACGCCTGTTGCAGCCTTTGATTAGAGGTCCCTCAAAGACCCGTTTTCGCCCGCAAATTGCGGCACCCATCTGAGGGAAAAGCTTCCTTAATGTGGCAAAATCCCCTGTGCGTTCGCAGTGGATTTAGCCAGAATCTGCGTGGCCCGCAAAAAGATGAGCCGCCCAGCTAACTGCAATCCTTTGGGCAAAAGAAACCAAAAAAACCTGTGCATTTGCCTAGGAAATAGGCGTCAAGATCCTGTTTTGTCGTATAAACACCTATATGCGCCGCTTTTGCCTCGCAACTCAGGGCGATTCATGTTTCTTTTCAGAATAATTTCTTGCCGAGTCTATTTCGGGAAGAAATATCAGGGAGAAAAAAATGAAAAAAATGTTAACTGGTGCAGCAGCTGCTGCCGTATTCTCGATGGGCGCAAGTTCCGCATATGCAGATTGTGGAAAAGTGTCGATCACTGAAATGGATTGGGCGTCCTCTGCCGTTGTTACGGCTGTTGCGACGTTCTTGATGGAACAGGGTTATGGCTGCGACGTGCAAGTTGTGCCTAGCTCAACCGTTCCTGCTCTGACCTCATTGGCAGAAACCGGAGAGCCGGATATTCTGACCGAAGTGTGGGCAAACTCAACACCCGCTTATGATGGCTTGCTGGCTGACGGCAAACTCGTAGAGCTGGGCAATGTGCTGTCTGACGGCGGTGTCGAAGCATGGTGGATTCCGGCCTATCTGGCTGAAAGCAACCCCGAGCTGACAACATGGGAAGGCATCATGGCCAACCCGGCAGCCGTTGGTGGCAAATTCCACGATTGCCCATCAGGTTGGGCCTGCGACATCATCAACCACAACAACCTCAAAGCGTTGAACATTGATGGCAGCGGTCTTGAGCGTTTCCAGCACGGTTCTGGCGAAACATTGCAGGCATCCATCGCCTCTGCATATGACGAAAAGAAACCTTGGTTCGGGTACTACTGGGCACCAACAGCCGTATTGGGCAAATACCCAATGGTTCAGGTTAAGGTCTCCGAATTTGACGCAGACGCGCACACTTGTAACGGTGACGTGGATTGTGCCGATCCCAAAGTTTCAGCCTACCCAAGCTCCAAAGTTGTAACAGCGGCCTCTGCTGCATTTGTTGCACGTGAGCCAGCGGTTGCCGATCTTCTGAAAAACGTATCCTTCACCAACGCTCAAATGGGCGAAGTGTTGGCATGGCGCTTGGACAACAACGCGTCCTACGACGAAGCTGCGGTATATTTCCTATCCAACTACAAAGATACTTGGTCTGGCTGGTTGAGCGACGAAGCCAAAAGCAAACTTTCAACGCTTTTGAACTAAGTCTTTTGACACAATAAAGAGCCCTCTCGCACACGCTGCGAGGGGGTTTTTTTTCGACGATTGAGGAGATAATTAATGGCCTTCTACGACAGCGTTTTTAATGCACTTGGCCTGTCAGAGTGGTGCAGCACCGGCAATTCTAATGCCCCAATGTCAATGGCTGATCTACTTGCCAAAAACAGTGGCGAGAACGTCAAAGGAGAATTCTTCCCCTTTCCGTCCTTGGATAACATGAATGAAAGTTGCTCTGGCATCATTCAATCACGCGATGTCACAAAAGGCATCGAAGAGGGGTTTTTGGCCGCGAAACCAGCCCTAAAATCCTTCTTAGACCCGATCACCCAGCCCCTTAGCTGGTTGCTGGACGGGGCATTGTGGACCTTCGCCGTCATCCCTTGGTTCATCATGATACCTATCTTGGTGCTGATTTCTTGGTATGCGTCGCGTTCAAAAGGCGTCACCATTTTTGTGTTGGTTTCGATCCTGCTTTTGGGTCTTGTTGATCACTATGATGTCGCGATGCAAACATTGTCGATTATCTTTGTCTGTACGGGGATATCGGTACTCTTGGGCGTGCCCGTAGGCATCGCAATGTCCAAATCCGATCGCTTGCAACGCGCCTTGGTGCCCGTGCTTGATCTGCTGCAAACACTGCCGACATTTGTATATCTGATCCCGCTGATTTTCCTGTTTTCCGTAACAGAATCAAAGCTTTATGGTATCGCGATCATTCTATATGCCATCGTGCCTGTGGTCCGGTTAACCGATCTGGGCATTCGTTTGGTCGATCAGGATGTGATCGAGGCTGCCAACGCATTTGGCATGAATTCACGGCAGAAATTGCTTGGGGTAGAATTGCCGCTCGCATTGCCCAATATCATGGCCGGTATCAACCAGACAATCATGATGTCTCTGGCGATGGTTGTGATTGCCTCGCTGGTGTCAGCGCCTGGTCTTGGCGTGAATGTTTTGCGCGGTATCCGGAACCTTGAATTGGGTGTCGGTATTGTCGCTGGGATTGGCATCGTTCTGCTCGCGGTCATTCTGGATCGCGTATCAAAGGCTGCGTTGTCTCGGGTCGATATGACCCGCGTGAAACATTAGGGAGCTAAGCATGGCTAACGAACCAAAAGTCCGCTTGCGCGGCCTCTATAAAATCTTTGGCGCGCGCGACAAGGAAGTGTTGCAACATGTCAAAGGCGGCATGGGCAAAGAAGATCTACTAGAGCAATACGGCCACGTGCTGGGCCTGCAAGACATCAATGTCGACATGCAGGCCGGTGAAATTACGGTTGTTATGGGGCTGTCTGGCTCGGGGAAATCCACCCTGATCCGCCACCTCAACCGCCTGATTGAACCAACAGATGGTGAAATCCTTGTCGACGGCATTGACGTCATGGGTTTGTCTGAAACTGAGCTGCGTGAAACACGACAAACCAAAATGTCGATGGTGTTTCAAAAGTTCGCATTGCTGCCACACAGGACTGTGGTGCAAAACGCCGCCATGTCACTGGCGGTGCGCGGTGCGGATGAGGCAACGCAACAGGCCGAGGCAATGAAATGGCTCGCACGTGTTGGGCTGCAAGGGTATGAAAATCACTATCCCGCGCAGCTCTCGGGCGGCATGCAGCAACGTGTTGGCATTGCCCGCGCTTTGACTGCAAACACCGATATCATGCTGATGGACGAGGCGTTTTCGGCTCTTGATCCCTTGATCCGTACGGATATGCAAAACTTGCTGCTAGAGTTGCAGGACGAGTTGCATAAAACGATCATCTTCATCACCCATGACCTTGATGAGGCGCTAAAGCTTGCGGATCATTTGGTCATTTTGAAAGATGGCGCCGTTATTCAGCAGGGTGAACCACAGGGCATTCTGATGAATCCTTGCGATCCTTATATTGAGGATTTTGTCAGTGATATTAACCGCGCACGTGTGTTGCGGGTGAAATCTGTGATGGAGCCACTGACAGGGACAACCTTTGCCGGAGATGTCGATGTTGGCGATAATCTGGAATCAATGATCGCGCGTTCTGAGGGGGATACCACCCTTCATTACCGTGTCATGGATGGCGATACTGCTGTGGGTGAGTTGCATATGCGCGACTTGGTCAAAGCCTTGGTTCCGCGCCTGTCTTCTGCGCAATCAGAGTAATACAATCAGGTGGCGCGCCGGTATCATGCCCGCGCGCCACTTAACCTCAAGACACCTAGGCAAGCCCCTGCATGGCGGCCTTTAGATCGGCGATCAAATCGTCTGCATCTTCCAACCCGATATTCAACCGAACCAGCCTGCCGCCGAAATCTCTGTTTGGGCGGTCCAGCTCTGGGTAGACCACCGCCAAGCTGGTCACGCCGCCCCAGCTAAGCCCGATCTTGAATATCTCCAGCTGGTTCAGAAACCCCTCAACCTCATGGGCGCTGACACTCTGCTTAAACGTAAAAGAAAACACGCTGGCAGATCCGCTGAAATCCCGTTTCCAAACCTCATGTCCGGGGCAACTGGGCAGCGCGGGGTGAAACACCTCATCCACCAGCGGGGCCTGTGCCAGCCAATTCGCAACAGTCAAAGTGGCACGTTCCAAATGGTCCAGACGCACGGCCAAGGTCTGCAAACCTCGTAAGGCCAGGCTGCAATCATCCGGCGACACCGCCAAGCCAAGCTGCTTATAAACGGGGCCCAGTTTTTTGTAGGCATTGTCATCACGCGCAGAGACCGACCCCAGCAGCAAATCACTATGCCCCCCCACGTATTTGGTGAGCGCCTGCATGCTGACATCAACTCCATGGGCAAAGGCATCAAAATAGACCCCCGCCGCATAGGTATTATCCAAGGCCACCGACACATCCCGTGCATGTGCCGCCGCGACAATGGCAGGCACATCCTGAATTTCCATCGTCACCGAACCGGGGCTTTCGCACCAAATCAACGTGGTGTTATCGCGGATCAATTCAGATATCGCGCCACCGATCAGCGGATCATACGCCTCGACCTCGATACCCAATCCGCGCAGCATGCCCTCGGCCATCGACTTGTTCGGCCCATAGGCAGAATGCGGCACCAACGCATGGCTCCCCGCCCCACAATAGGCAAAATAGATCAACGCAATCGCCGCCTGCCCCCCCGGCACAATCAAGCTTTGATGCGCGCCCTCTAATCCCGCAATACGAGAGGCAAGTTCCAGCGTCGTCGGCGTGCCATACAGCCCATAGGAATACCCTTCCTCAGCATGCTGCCAGCCATCTTTCACCGAGGCTTGGTCCTTAAAAACAACCGTAGAGCCACGATAGATAGGGGTCACAAGCGACGTAAAGTCAGTGCGCGCCTGCGGGTCTGGGTTCAATAGCTTTGTGCGCCAGTTCATAGGTCTACCTTTTTGTTATTCATAGATTTTGCAGCGCAAGCACGGTTTTCACATAGATCCGCACGGCATCCTCGATCTCATCAATTGTGACGTATTCATTCAGGGAATGACATTGCTCCAGATTGCCGGGGCCACAAATAACCGTTGGACAGTTAAAGTTTGGCCCATCCGTTGAGCCGGGGAAAGTCTGGATGATACTCTGTCCGACAACATCATCACAGGCTGATTTTATGGCCTGCATTATCGGCGAACCTGCCTGCGTTGCCAAGGGTGGCAGATCCAGAAACGGCTGCTTCAACTCATAGGAGAAACCGGGCAATTCGGTTTGAATGCGGTCCAAAATGGCGGCTATCTCGTTGATGACCTCATTGTGTTTTTCACCCGGAATAGTGCGTCGATCAACGTCAACTTCGCAAAAATCCGGCACCGAACAGGCGTTGTCGCCCCCTCTGATAACCCCGACACTAAAACTTGGCGCGCCGCACATTTCGTCGGGATCGCGATGGGTTAGATCCGTGGCATAGCCTAGCAACCCCTGCAAAGCAAAGGCCATGTGATTGATCGCATTGATACCCTTTTCGGGCATGCTGGAATGGGCGGCCACCCCATGGGTTTTGATGGTCATCAGGATCTGACCCTTGTGAACGGGGCAAATCGCCAAGCGGGTCGGTTCGGCAACAATCGCGTAATCAGGCTGCGGGCCGCTCAGGCCAAAATCTTTGGATCCGATCATGGCGTGCTCTTCGTCGATAACGCCTGCGATAATCAGATCACCCGCCAGCGCTGCATCGCGGGCAATCAGACAGCGCGCAACCTCAAGATAGGCGGCCAAGCCTGCCTTCATATCACATGAACCACGCCCGAAAACCTTGCCATCCTCAACCCTGGCCTCAAACGGGGCCTCATATCCTTCCACCCCGACCGTATCCAGATGCCCTGCCAACAACACCGTCGGCCCCTCACCTGTTCCCTTCAGCACACCCCAAACATTGCGCCGACCCGGCGTCACCTCTTTGGTCGTGACCTCCAATCCCAATGCCCGCAATCGACCCTCAAAATAGTCCCCCATCGCGGCCTCGGCGCCGTGATCGTCGCGCGTATCCCCGAAAGGGTTGATGCTGGGAATGCGGATCATGTTAACAAGATCGCCAACAAGCGCATCTCTCTCAATCATCAAACCGGCCTCGCTGTTCATCTCACCAAAATCTCACAAAATTCTCTGGCACTGCACGGTGTCAAACCGGCAGTACCCGCACCTCACATGCGGCCACGATAACATTGCCTTCAAACAAGTTTGCTTTCCCACCACGATGTTTCATGATTTAGCGCATGCCCAATTTGAACAGCCGCCCGAACCCGTCTTGCTGATCCTTGATACCTGCCAAACGCAATGTATGCCACGCCAGTGCGTGATTGCTCGCAGTGACAGGTTTGCCCAAAATTTGCTCTGCTTCTTCGATGATGTCGGCGGTTCGCAGGCTCGTACAGGAAATAAACACCCCATCACATGCCTCCGAACGCCCCAAAGCAACAGTGGCATCCAAAATGGATTTGCGGTCGATGCGGCCCACAACAATGTCACTGTCTTCATAGAAAGAGCCAATTTGCGTGACGCGAATGCCCGCTGCCTCAAATTGCGCGCGCATGGCCTCTGTCACATCAGGGGCATATGGCGTCAACAGGCCCAATCGCTGAACCCCCATTTGCGACAACGCCGCCTTGGCCGCCGTCAATGGGTTCGTCGACGCAACACCCGGATGAATGGCCGCCAAAATCTGCGCAACCCGCGCCTCCCCGATGATTGTGGCCCCCGACGTGCACCCATATCCCAACGAGTTAAGCTTCAGATACTGCGGCAAAAGCCCCGCCGCCGTCGGCAATTCCACCTCCATTTTAGCAAGGGTTTCTGGCGTGACCAAAGTGTCATTCGCCAAGCGTGCATGGTATATTTCCACATTTGGCAGGTTGGTAAGTTGTCGGAACTCCGCCTCAATTGTCTGATCAGATTCAAGCACAAGCAACCCGATACGCGCACGTGATCCAGCACCCTGATCGGTCGTAAACTCAAAGCGTTGTACAGACGGATTTTGGTCGTTGTTTTGCATATTCAAATGGCCTTTCTGCATCAACGCTAGCCTGATTCATTTGATGCTTCTTGGGCAAAAACGACCTCTTTTCTGAACATTCCCGCCGGA
>CAXIAD010000107.1:0-7147 GCA_964021645.1 uncultured Cognatishimia sp.
GTCCAAGGTCATTTCCAGCAACCGCTGGGCGACATGGGGTGTCTCTACCATCATGTTTTCAAACGGTTTTTTACGGAAACAACACATCACAACATCGGTGGTCGCCGTCACATCATAGGCCGCGCCCTCGCGTCCGGGACGCCCGACAAAATCACTGGGCAACAACAGGCCCACCATCTGCGTGCGCCCATCCTCCATTGTGTGGGTTAACGTCGCGATTCCGGTCACAACCGAGCCGACAAAATCCATTTGATCGCCACACCAGACAATCGGCTGCCCCGCCTCAAAACTGCGGTAATATTTCAGGTCATCCAATTGCGCCAATTCGTCCGCATCGCAGCGTGAACAAACCGCACGGTGACGAATAGGGCAATCACCGCAACTTGGTTGGGAAAAGGTAGGTCGGTTTTGTTTCATGTGTTTTCACGCGTTTGATCTGAGTCAATGTCTGCCTCAGTTGTCTGCCCTAACGCTACCTCTATGACAGACAGAACACAATTGGCCGCCCTAGGGCTATTTGACGCTAAGGTGCCGCGTTACACCAGCTATCCAACGGCGCCGCATTTCGGCACCGATGTAAAAGCTGCGGATTTCACCCGTTGGATCGGGCTTATTGCGCCCCATTCGCAGATCTCCCTGTATATTCACGTGCCGTTTTGCCGCCGTTTATGTTGGTTTTGCGCCTGTCGAACGCAGGGCACCAGCAGCTCGGCCCCGGTGATCGCCTATGTGCAAACCCTAAAGGCAGAGCTGGCCCTGCTAAAGAAACACCTGCCAGAGGGCATTTCGCTGGCGCGGTTGCATTGGGGGGGCGGCACGCCGACGTTGCTAGACCCTGAGATGATGCAAGAGCTGGTTGATGCGATTTTTGATGTGGCCCCGATGGCTGAAGATGGCGAGTTTTCGGTTGAAATCGACCCCAATGAAATCGACGATGCCCGTTTGGCCGTATTGGCCAGGGCCGGGATGAATCGCGCCTCAATCGGGGTGCAGGATTTTGATCCTGAAATCCAAGAGTGCATCGGGCGCATCCAAAGCTATGAGGTGACGCGCGACGCCATCGACATGATCCGCGCGCACGGCGTGCAAAGCGTGAATGCCGACATTCTGTTTGGCCTGCCCCACCAAACCCGCGAACGCATGGCCGATAGTGTGAAAAAGCTGCTGACCCTCAACCCCGACCGCGTCGCGCTATATGGGTATGCCCATGTGCCGTGGATGGCCAAACGCCAACAATTGATCCCATCAGATGCCCTGCCCACCCCGCAAGAGCGTCTGGAATTATATGAAACCGCCAGTGAATTGTTTACGCAAGATGGCTATGACACCATCGGCATTGACCACTTTGCGCGGCCCTCTGATCGACTAAGTGTGGCGCAAACATCGGGCAACTTGCGGCGTAATTTTCAGGGCTATACCGATGATCAGGCAACTGCTTTGATCGGCCTCGGGGCCTCTTCCATCTCGCGATTTGCCCAAGGTTTCACGCAAAACGCCCCCGCCACCTCCATCCATACGCTGGCCATTCGTCAGGGGCAGTTTTCCACCGCCCGCGGGCATGCTTTTACAGGTGACGACCGCCTGCGTGCCCGCCTGATTGAGGCACTCATGTGTGATTTTGAAATTGATAGCGCAGAGATTTGCGCGCGTTTTGACATCGAAAAACCGGCGCTGCAAAGCATGTTTCAGGAAGTCGCCAAATCCTTTCCGGCGGTGCTGGACGTCACAGCAGATGCCCTGCGCATCCCACCCCAAGCGCGCCCCCTAACCCGCATGGTCGCGCGGGCATTTGATGCCTACGACATGGATCAAGGAAGCCACAGCAGCGCAATTTAGCGCTGCGTTAGGTGCTGAACACAGGCTATCGTGCAATTCGTCAGTGGTTGGGATGAAACCCTATTAGACCGTCAGAAAAGGCGCCTAATAGATCGGCCGATTTGCGACTTTACATTTATTAAGTATTAAACATGATAAATGTCTTCTGGACCATTCGAAGATATGCTAGAAATTTGTTGTCTAAATTTGGGGAAAATTATGAAATATCGTATATTAACAACTTTGGCACTCACCGTAGTTTCTGCATCACAAGCGCTTGCAGGTGGAGCTTTGCTTGTTCCTTTGCCAATTGCAGGTGCCGCTGGACCCGTCGGTTTGGGCGTTGCGATCATTGGCTATGGTGCTTACCGGTACTACAAAAGCCGTCAGGAAAAATGACGTCATCCCTATCAAAAGAGAGTGGCTCCAAATACGCCTCTCTCTTTTTAAGAATATCAAGATCAGACGTTCATCTAGGGCTACTTATATTAATTCTATGTAGTTCTATCGCAAGCCGCATTGACGATTTCACACTCATTCCTTTCGCGATTGCGCTTATTAATACCAATCTATTTCTGTTATTCGCATTCTTTGTGATATTTCACCTCATTTGCGCCGACTACGATAACCGCCGCGCGACTATCGTTGATTACGGCGTGTTCGTACTTAGCCTGTTAAGCCTTAATCTTGTTGGGAAAATGGGCGTAACGCATGACGTCGGCTTGGTGACAGCGGGCCTGGCTGTTTGGTTCTGGCGACAACGCAAATCTGAAAACGCCCGATACATCGCTTTGGTCTGGTTCGCTCTCTCACTTAACGTCTTAATTGCTCCGTTGTTTTTCCAAGTTTTCAAATCCTTCATTCTCGTCGCTGAAGTTGATCTCATTGCCTATATATGGAACCTTTTGGGATATAATGTTTGGGCAGACGGACAGCTGTTAACATCAGCCAGCGGCGTAAAACTCCGCATGATCGGGGCGTGCTCGGTCTTCACAAACCTCTCTTTCGGGTTCTTATGCTATGCGTCTGTAAAAGCCTTTAATAGGCAGTCTTTCTCATTCCCTGACATGCTGTTTGTTGCGGTTTTGATCGCTCTATTAGCGTTGGGAAATGCGATACGAATTGGACTGATGCTTCCAAGTTATGAGGCCTATGTTTACTGGCATCACGGTAGCGGCGAGACTATCTTTGGTGCCGCTCAATTCATAACCATCATTGCAATTAGTTTTTCCAGCGTTTGGGTGCGTAGGGCCATATGATACATCGCGGAATTTGGATTATTATTGTAATTGCGTTGTCAATTTTGACGATAGACACACGAATTCAGGCAAACGCTTTGGGTAATCGCGTGTCGAATGGCTCTCAATACTATGTCACCTACAAAAAACTCTTTGAGGACATAGGTGCAGAGGAAGTTTCCTCCTTAGACAGGGATAAGCGTACCGGATATCGAAGCGCGGCGTTTAAAACAAAGATATGTGGTGCGCCATATCAAATTTTTGAACAAGGTGTCGTGTATAGTTTGCCACATGCGATGCTCACCCCGCCCCTGAATAGTCAAAAAATGCAAATAATGTACTATGATAAAATTTGGGACGAATGGGACCATGTTGGAAATACGCTTTTGACGCTGAAAGTCAGCTTGGCCTCCATTTTCAAGCTAACGCGCTTTCAACCATCGAGAAAACTTCTCATTCTGATTATACCTGACAATTGCAGTGCGTTAAACGAAATCGATTGGTCCAAAGTATGGCTGATTGATACCCTAGAGAATGAAGGCGGGGCGTCATAAATGATTAGTTATGTAATTATTTTCATACTCATCAGCCTAATTTTTTCCATCGTTTTTCTAGAGCAGAAGGCAATTACCGGCGAAGCGCGCAAAAGGAACCGCAGGCGTTGGCCCGCTCATTTTGCATTGTTTATGATCGCAATTGGCATACAAATGATGCTGCCTATAGGTGCTGCAAGTGCGGCGATATTTGCAAAGTCCAATGGCTACGGGGTCATAAACTGGCTCAACATTCCGGTTGGATTCGCATCAATCCTTAGCTTTCTGACATTAAGTTTGACGTCGTATCTATTGCATTTTGCGATGCATAAAATACCGTTGCTATGGCGACTACATCAAGTACACCATAGTGATTATGAATTGGATATAACCACGTCATATCGAACACATCCAATTGCTGTCGTGATCACTTTGGGCGTTATATTTACAATTGTATGTCTATTAGGGCCGTTGCCCGAAATCGTGCTGTTCTATTCTTTGATAGTTCTGCTCATAAACTTTTTCCATCATTCAAGCTTGGCATGGCCCAAATGGGTAGAAAATACGTTGGCGAAAATTATTATCACGTCTTCTCAACATCATATTCACCATTCAAATTACCAACCGGAAACAGACTCTAACTACTCAGTAGATTTGTGTGTTTGGGACAAATTATTTGGCACCCATTTAAAAGAGCCGATCAGGACAAATGAGAAATTTGCGTATGGTTTAAAGCAAATCTCGCCTACGGAAGCGGTAGATTTGCACGCAATATTATCTTCGCCATTCAAACGAAAATAGTGCCCAATGTGGCGTGATATTCGCCGCTATTTAAATTTGGCAATAGTGGATTATTGCATCGCCCAATGACAAAGGTGGTCCTTTTTTCGACCGGTTTGCAGCTATGTAAGAGGGGACCAACGTTTCGTTTTGACTGACAGTGACGGAAGCCTCAGTAAAATCAACTCTCGGGCAAAAATATAGAGGAAGATATTAGATGACCAATAATACGCTCGAATATGCGGATCTCTTGAAAGAAAACTCCAAGATTTTGCTTCGCTTCGAAAACGAAGGTCTTGATCCTAAAAAAACGAGAATATTGGAATTCGGAGTTTCGGTGCCAGAAAAGAACGATGCAATAGCGGTTCGACAGGCATTCCGTGACAAATTCCAAGTACCCAAGGAGGGCATGTTCATAGTCATCAATGATCCCAAAGATTATCAACTTGTTTTGTCAGTGGAAATGCGTCCGTCAGCAGCGGCTATTACGGAAATTGAAAACCAACTCCTGGAATCAGCAAAATGCATCGGGTCAGCCGAAGTTTTTTGGGGGTTTGAAGAAAAGTGATTTACCCAATTTCGCTCGCGCCGTCATTCCATCTCTGTGGGGGTCGATTCATAAAGAAATTCCCTTCAAATCTATGAACGGACGAAAGCCAAAATCAATCATTTGCTCATCCCTTCGGTGGCGGTACTTGAATTTGGTAAACGAATGATGGTTAAAATAATGAATGTATATCCGCTTTGTTTCCAATCGAATTCACCCCACCGTCGACGCAGAACTTGGAATGTTCGCCGCACGTGATGACGTGGATTTTTCAGAACTGAAAGGCAGCATCCAAAGAGCGCATGATGAGGCCTTCTACTGGTTCAGTAAGGACGGTGGTGCAGGCCTGCCCTACCCTCGCCTCAAAGGAAAAGTTAGAACGCCAGATATCAGAAAATCACTTTTCTGGTTCAAAGAAGACGCCAAGTTTTTCAACCGCCAAGCAGGAAGCATGGTCATGCGTTCCCGCGAACTCGCTCGGGTGCTAACTCTAGCCGGCTGCGAAATACGAGAAATCAAACTCAAAAATATTGGCGAAATCATCTGGGACGATGGCAAACAATTTTTGGCGCTGCCACCTCTTGGAAAAGCGCCTAGGGCATTTTGATCAACGGTAATTTGTCACGCCGGGCACCCTGTAAGCGCCTTGGGGTTTCCAACCCGCCTTAATGGGATAACGCCGCTGCCAGCAATTCCTGCGTATAGGTATGTTGGGGGGACTCAAACAGCGCCTCAGACTCGCCTGCTTCAACGATGTCGCCTTGTTTCATCACGATAATCTTGTGGCTCATGGCGCGTACGACGTGCAAATCATGACTGATAAACAGATAGGCCAGCCCGTATTTACGCTGTAAATCGCGCAGCAGATCAACGATTTGCACCTGCACTGTCATGTCCAGCGCGCTTGTTGGCTCATCCAGAACCAGCAACTTGGGGCGCAAAATCATCGCGCGTGCAATGGCGATGCGTTGGCGTTGGCCGCCCGAAAATTCATGCGGATAGCGATCCATGGTGGCGGGGTCTAACCCGACCTCTACCATCACCTCGCTCACCAATGTGCGCCTGTCGCGGCCACCGGGATTTCCGTGCACGCCCAGCCCCTCAGAAATGATCTGCTCGCATGTCATGCGCGGCGACAGTGAGCCAAAGGGATCCTGAAATACGATCTGCATATCCTTGCGCATGCCGCGCAATTCGCGGGTGGACCAACCGCGCGTATCTGCCCCCTGAAACCGCAGCGCGCCTTCTGAGGCGATCAACCGCATCATCGCCAAGGCCAGCGTGGTTTTGCCAGATCCGCTTTCGCCAACGATGCCCAGTGTCTCACCTGCGCGCACCGATAAGGTCGCGTCATTCACCGCCTTAACGTGGCCCACCGTACGTTTCAGCAGCCCTTGTTGGATCGGGAACCAGACGCGCAGGTTTTCGGTGCTGGCTACCACTGGCGCATCCGCGGCTACCGGATCAGGCTTGCCCGTGGCCTGCGCACCAAGCAAGGATTTGGTATAGGGGTGCTGCGCGTTCTCAAAGATTTCCTGAACGGTGCCGGCCTCGACGATCTCGCCGCCCTGCATCACGCAAACCTTATCGGCGATGCGCTTAACGATGCCCAGATCATGGGTGATGAACAGCAACCCCATGTTCTCAGTGGCCTTCAGCTCTGCCAACAGCTCTAGTATCTGCGCCTGAATGGTCACATCCAGCGCGGTTGTTGGCTCATCCGCGATCAAAACGTCAGGCTTATTTGCCAGTGCCATCGCGATCATCACCCGCTGGCGTTGCCCGCCAGACAGTTGATGCGGATAGGCCCCCAGCCGGGTTTCCGGGTCACGAATGCCCACCTTGAGCATCAGCTCCAGAATGCGCCCACGTGCATCCGCACCCACAACTCCCTGATGCAAGGCAAGGCTTTCAGAGAGCTGTTTTTCAATTGTATGCAAGGGGTTAAGCGATGTCATCGGCTCTTGGAAAATGAAACTGATGTCGTTGCCACGCACCTTGCGCAACCGCCGGTCATCCGCGCCGACCATCTCTTGGCCGTCATAAATCACGCTGCCGCTCACCTCGGCACTATCACCAAGCAACGCGACCGAACTAAGGGCTGTGACCGATTTCCCCGATCCGCTTTCACCGACCAAGGCAACCGTTTCCCCCCGATCCAGACTGAACGACACGCCTTTGACAGCCTCCGTCAACTCACCGTTTTGGCGAAACCCCACCCGCAGATCGCGAAA
>CAXIAD010000108.1:0-7120 GCA_964021645.1 uncultured Cognatishimia sp.
TCTGGATGTGGGTCTTGAAGTGGAGATGTGCGGCGTTTTTGGCCCATGGCAATAGGGCGCGCGGTTGCCTATTGTAGGGCTATGAGCGTTTTCATGGGGGCGGCAGATTCTATTCGCTGCGCCTAAAGCGGAGAATTGATGATGAAACATGCTGATACTGATCCAAAGCTGCAATTGATGCAGGCTGCGTTGGCACATGTGCCGTTTGATGGGTGGTCGCCTGCATGTTTTGAGGCGGCGATTGTGGATTGCGGCATGGATGCGGGGCTGGCGCAGGCGATTTGCCCACGCGGGGCCGTGGATTTGGCTGTGGCGTTTCATCAGGCGGGGGATGCGCAGATGGAAGCGCTGCTGGCCAAAGCGGATTTAGGAGAGATGCGGTTTCGGGATCGTATCGCCCATGCTGTGCGGGTGCGTCTTGAGCTATGTGAAGACAAAGAAGTTGTACGTCGCGGCACGAGCCTGTTTGCCTTGCCACATCATGCAGCCACGGGGGCGCAGTTGATCTGGGGCACTTGTGATGCGATTTGGACGGCCTTGGGCGACAGCTCTGATGATTTTAACTGGTATAGCAAGCGCGCGACGTTGAGTGCGGTTTACGGCAGCACGGTGTTGTTCTGGTTGGGGGATGAGAGCGTTGAAGCAGAGGCGACGTGGCATTTTCTGGACCGGCGTATTGAAAATGTGATGCAGTTTGAAAAGTTGAAGTCGCAGGTTTCATCTGGTCCGATTGGTAAGCTGTTGGCGGGACCATTGGCGGTGTTAGAGCGTGTGAAGGCCCCCAAGCCAGCACAGGATGTGCCGGGGCGCTGGAGATAAGCGCATTGGCCGAAGGTTGTCCGGTTTAGTGAAGTGATCTGAATTTGTGAGGTGATCTGGCGGAATGCCTTTGGCATGCATTATGTCTCGGTTTGCGCCGTTCCGGCGCTGCCCTCGGTGGCGCGCGCGGAAAGCGCATGTGTTCCCATTGATGTCGTGTTTGGGTTTGCCTGCGGGGGCGTGAATGATATGCCTGAGGCGATATGCGGGCGGGGGTTTTGATTTTATCAGGACGTCGCCGCGATAATTTTTAAGGGTCTGGAGAGTCATATGAGCCAAGTTATGCGTGCTGTGGAAATTACACGGGCGGGTGGGCCAGAAGTTTTGCAGATTTGCGAGCGTGCGGTGCCGCAACCGGGTGCCGGTGAGGTCTTGATCAAGATTGCCTATGCGGGGGTGAACAGGCCCGATGCGTTGCAGCGAGCAGGGCTATATGCGCCGCCAGCGTCGGCCAGCCCTTTGCCGGGGTTGGAGGCGTCGGGCACTGTGGTTGCCGTAGGAGCAGGGGTGTCTGATTGGGCTGAAGGCGATGAGGTCTGTGCCTTGTTGCCCGGCGGGGGCTATGCGGAATATGCGTTGACGCCCGCAGCGCATTGTTTGCCTGTGCCCCGCGACATGGATATGCGCGCGGCGGCCTGTTTGCCCGAGACGTTTTTCACGGTTTGGTCGAATGTGTTCATGCGTGGCGGGCTAAAGGCCGGAGAGCGGTTTTTGGTGCATGGCGGATCAAGCGGGATTGGGACGACAGCGATTCAATTGGCCCATGTGTTGGGCGCGCGGGTGTTTGCGACGGCTGGATCTGTGGAGAAATGCACGGCTTGTTTAGGGTTGGGGGCAGAACGTGCCATCAACTATAAGGAAGAGGATTTTGTGGAGGTTCTGCGCGGTGAAGGCGGAGCCAATCTGATTTTGGATATGGTTGGGGGGGAGTATATTCCCCGCAATATAAAATCCTTGGCCGATGACGGGCGTTTGGTGCAAATCGCGTTTTTAACAGGGCCAAAGGTGGAATTGAATTTCGCGCAGGTGATGATGCGGCGGCTGACAATTACCGGATCGACCTTGCGGCCGCAAAGCGATTTGGCGAAGGCGAAAATTGCCGAGCAATTGCGCGAGACAGTTTGGCCGCTGTTGGAAAACCGGCGTGTGGCCCCGGTGATTGATTCGGAGTTTGAGCTGGAGCATGCGGCGGCGGCGCATATGCTGATGGAGAGTAACGGGCATATCGGTAAAATTGTACTGAAGGTGAGTTAGGTAGTTTAGGGGCTCTGCCCCACTCACATTATTAATAATGTGAGTTCCCCGGGATATTTATACCCAAGAGAAGCTATAGGGGGCCGCGTTGATCGCAGCCCCCGAATTGTTTGATTTGGGCATCAGCGGGTTTGTCGGACTGTTAGGGGTAGCATGGCCAATCGCATTGCGCGGTTTATCTGGCCGGTTTTTATCTGACCGGATCGAAGAGCGCGTCTTTTAGGCTGCAATCCTTGATCACGTCGCGCCCGCAGGGCACGGGGGTTAGGGATTTTGACAGGCAGATGCGGGCCTCTTGGATATAATCAGCACGGCAGGTGATGGTGATCATATCGGGTTTGAGTTGCGGGTTTTCTTTGAGAAAAGCGGCCTCTACCAAGGTGGCAGGCAGGCTGACTTGGGCCTTTAGTTTGCGGAAAACTTGCGGGCGGGTGATGGTTTCATAGGCTTCTCGCGCGAGGGCATAGTAGGCGGGGGCCGAGAGACCGGAGCAGGTGCCATGTTTTTTCCATTGATACCATGCCAGACCCGAGGTGCCCATGATGTCGGCCATGTCTTGGGTCATGCTGCGTTGTGGGGGGCGTTCTGGGGTGCGGCAATGGCTGGGCCAGCCGCGGTGAAACTGGGGCCAAAGGCCGTGCATCACCCAACCGAAATCGTGGCGCGTGTCACATTGGGGGGAGCGTTTTGCGTCGCCTTCAAGGGCGCACCAATTGGGCGACCAGCTGAGCGCGAGAACATAGTAGTCAAAGTTCCCCGCGCGCTCACCATCTGCACGAGCAGGGGCGGGGGCGTGAAACAGGCTGACGGCGCCGATCAGTATTGTGATTAGAGACATGTTCAGAAAACCGGGGAATCGCATTCACTCTTTCCTTTTTCGCGCAAGGTCATTATATCGGCCATAAGTTCCCCGACAACGGTAACCTGCATCCTAACAAGGGTGCCGCCAGACCAAAAGGTCAGGCGACGGGAAAGACGTGTCGACAGATGTGTGATAAGGAGGCCTATGATGGCAAAACCGATTATGGCGAAAGCCACTGCAGTGTGGTTGGTGGATAACACGACGATCAGCTTTAAGCAGATCGCTGATTTTGTTGGCATGCATGAGCTGGAAGTTCAGGGCATTGCTGATGGCGATGTTGCGCAGGGCGTAAAGGGTTTTGACCCGATTACGAATAACCAACTGACGCAAGAAGAAATTGATGCCGCGCAAGACAGCGTGATGCACAAGTTGAAGCTGAAGTTTAACGCAGCAGCTGTGGGTGAAGAGAAACGTCGTGGGCCGCGGTATACGCCGTTGTCCAAGCGTCAGGATCGCCCTGCGTCTATTCTGTGGTTGGTGAAATTCCACCCAGAGCTGTCGGATGGTCAGGTGTCGAAGTTGGTGGGTACAACCAAGCCAACCATTCAGGCGATTCGTGAGCGTACGCATTGGAATATTGCCAATATCCAGCCGATTGATCCGGTGGCATTGGGGCTGTGCAAGCAGTCTGAGCTGGATCTTATTGTTCAGAAAGCCGCAGCGAAGAAAGCCGCTGAGGGCGGGGTGATGAATGATGACGAGCGCCGCAAGTTGGTGTCGACAGAGCAATCGTTGGAGATGGAGGCGGAGCCGAAAATCCCAACAGCGATTGAGGGGCTGGAAACCTTTAGCTTGAGCGGGTCGACTGATGATGACGAAGAGAAGACGCGCCGCGAAGATTACAGCGATGCGGATAGTTTCTTTGATCTGCCGGGTGCGGATATGGATGGCGAAGAACAGCCCTAATTGATTGGGCGTTTTGCAGAGTATATTTAGGCCCGCTTCCTGATGGATGCGGGCCTTTTCTATGGGCAGATCGGTTTCGGGCTAGGATGTGTTGTGGCCAGGGCGGCGGGTCAATCCTGGTGCAAGACGATGGCGCATTGCACCCGCCGGTTTGTGAGGCTGTGTGTGGCGCGGCGTTGTTGGTGTGTGCCGATGGGGCAGTGGTCCGGGCTCTTAGCCGGGGGGCGTGACTGGCGAACATAGCTCGATCAAATAACCGTTTGGGTCACTGACATAGGCGCTTGTTTGCCCCCAAGGTTGCTGATGTGCTGCTTGGACAAGGCGGGCACCTGCTGCGACGGCCTGTTCTACGGCTGCGGCAACATCATCGGTTTCAAATGCGAGCTCAAATGTTGGTGTGCTGGCGGTGGCGGCTAGGGGTGTTTTGCCTAGATCGCGTTGCAGGCTGGTCGCGGCAAATGCGAGCTTGGTCGTGCCGGTGACGAGTTCCCCGTAGTCCTGGCCTTCATGCATGAATCCGATCGTGAAGCCAAAGGCACGCGCAAAGAAATCAAGGCTGGCAGGCACGTCATCAGCATATAGAATGGTGTAGCGAAAATTCATCGAAAACTCCTGAGAGATGTGAACACAGTTGAATGCCATTCGACTATGCGCGTTTTGGGCATTTCGGACATCCCAAAAGTGTGTCGAGGAGGGGCAAAGATCCGCTCTCTTATCGCAGCTCTAACGGTATTGGGTCAAAGTACGGTGCCTCCACGTGGCCCTGTCACAGGTAAAAGTAACAGCATCAAAGGGTTGATTTTGGTGCACTTTGGGTGGCGTCTTGGGCCGGGCAGCGCGCAAAGCGCGCTGCCCGGCCCAACGGGAGGAATGCATCTTTGATGC
Source organism: uncultured Cognatishimia sp. (assembly GCA_964021645.1). Classification (GTDB taxonomy): domain Bacteria; phylum Pseudomonadota; class Alphaproteobacteria; order Rhodobacterales; family Rhodobacteraceae; genus CANLDA01. Next base: position 4,727 of record CAXIAD010000108.1, read on the forward strand.
ATGATCGACGGGCGGGAGCCCCCGGATGCATGGAGGGATCTATATATTTACAGGGGTTTACGCGCGTTTAGGGCCGCACTGATCGTGCCTTCGTCAAGGTAATCTAGTTCCCCCCCGATGGGGACACCCTGTGCGAGCGAGGACAGGCGCACCTTGCCCTCCAATTGATCCGCGATGTAATGTGCTGTGGTTTGCCCATCAACGGTGGCATTCAGTGCTAGGATCACCTCGGTGACATCCTCGTTGATGATCCGGTCCAACAGGCGCGGGATCGATAGCTCATCCGGCCCCATCCCGTCCAGCGCCGACAATGTACCGCCCAGCACGTGATACCGTCCACGAAACACCGCGGCACGTTCCATCGCCCATAGATCGGCAACGTCTTCGACCACGCAAATCTCTCCATTGGCACGTTTGTTATTGTCGCAGATATCGCAGATGTCACGCGTACCGACGTTGCCGCAATTCAGGCATTCTCGCGCGGATATCGCCACCTCATGCATCGCATCCGCAAGGGGCGTCAGCAACAACGCACGCTTGCGGATCAGATGCAATACAGCACGCCGCGCCGAGCGGGGGCCAAGCCCCGGCAATCGTGCCATCAGGTCGATCAGATTGTCGATTTCACTACTGCTCAAACGCTGTGCCCTAAACGGTTCATTTCTTGAAGACCCACAAAGGCCTTAAGGTATCTAATCAGAGAACGCGCAATGCGTCCTCTGTTTATTCAAAAGGGCATCTTGAAATCAGCAGGCAGGCCGAGCCCATCCGTGATCTTCGCCATTTCGGCCTGTGCGCGGTCCGAGGCTTTGCCCTGCGCGTCTTTGATGGCGGCAAGGATCAAATCCTCGACAACTTCTTTGTCATCGCCGTTGAAAATAGACGGATCAATGTCCAGCGCTTTCAGCTCACCCTTGGCAGAGGCCGTGGCCTTAACCAAGCCAGCGCCGCTTTCGCCGATGACCATCAAGTCATGCAGATCATCCTGCAATTGGGTCATCTTGCTTTGCATTTCTTGCGCTTTTTTCATCATGCCGGCCATATCGCCAAGCTGGCCCAAACCTTTTAACATCGGTGTCTCCTGAAAGCAGTATCTGTTGGTTCATAGATACGTGGCGTGACCGCCAACAACAAGAGGGTGCCGTGCAACATTGGGCTTGGGGGGGAGGTTTCGCGGCGAAACCTGTGATGCAGGTTTAGCAAAATTCGCAGGATGCACGGCGCATATGAAAGCGGGCAGGGTAGGGGCAAGGTTGGTGCGGGCGTGAGTGAGACGTGTTCCAAGACATAGACCTTCACGTCACGACAGTGGTTCAGAAATGACAGATGCGACGAAACCTGCAATCACATACGGCAGGAATTTCAATGCCAGTGCAGGCATGCCCGCAACCAGAAGGCTGCCTTTGCGAAAATCGCGAATGTCTTCAATGACGCGCGAAATTTTGGACATTCCGACAAAAGACCGCTCCACCTCTTCATAGAGTGCAAGCGCCTCTTGCGTTGGGATCACCTGCCGCCCGCGCCGCTCAAATAGCCCAAAACCTGCAACATGTTCGAGGTCGGCGATCAACTTGCTGACGGATGGTTGCGTCGTCCCCAGCACATCGGCCGCAGCGGTAATTTTGCCGGTTTCGATCACGGCGCGGAATGCTTCGATTTGTCGGTGAGTAAGGCGGTTCAACAGCGCCGATACCTACCCTCAAGGGATGATTGACGTAAATATCACGATTATTCTTATGTCAGAATCTTTGCGATGGTGGCCGCAGGGGGAGCCAAATGTCAGCCAATCAATCAGAAATCACAATCATCGGCGGGGGCGTTGTTGGCCTGTCTGTGGCGATGGGATTGCTGCAAGCGGGTGGGCGTGTATGCGTCCTTGACGGAGCCGACAGCGATGCGCGTGCCTAGCAAGGCAACTTTGGTTTGGGGACAAGGGAAAGGCTGGAACTTTGCGCCTTATGCAAAGTGGACAAGAGCGGCCCTAGCCGCTTGGCCCGAGTTCTCTGCAAAATTGGCCGATTTGTCAGGGTTAGACGTGGCGCTGGATCAATCTGGCGGGTTTGAATTTTTCACTGATGCAAACGCGATGAGTAAATTTGCCGGAATGCTGGGCCAACAACAGGCGTATCTCGGCAAGCGGTTCGCCCATGAAGTGCTGTTCGCAGATGATTTGCACAGACAAATCGAAGGCATTGGTGGCGACGTTATTGGGGCAACATTTTCCCAGCGTGATGGGCATGTGAACCCGCTGCGGTTAATACGTGCGTTGCGATTGTCGGTGCAGGCCTTGGGTGGCACGGTTAAAACAGATGCTCACGTGGCCAAGGTCGAACCTGTGACGGGGGTGGTTTTGATCTGATTTTGGCGAATGGTGGCACCAGAGGCGCGGGCAAG
>CAXIAD010000109.1:0-6941 GCA_964021645.1 uncultured Cognatishimia sp.
CCAAGCCACCAGAGGTCATCCAGCGGTTAGGATCCTCAAAGCCAAGGTATTGCGCGGCCCACATCTGGTGCTGGCCCACCTCGGTGGTGATATAGCGGTCGTGGTCCTTGGTCAGGGCCTCAAGACGCGAAAGCGCGTATTGCGGGCGAATGACCTTGCTTTCTTGTTTAAACGAAAGGCAATCAACGGCCTTCCACTGCTCTAGCAATGTCCACCATTTGGCGACGGCGGGTTTATTGGTTTTACGCCCGCGGGATTTCCATACCTTGAGCATATCCTCAAGCACATGGCCAACATCGCCGACAATCGGAATATCAACGCGGATCACCTTGTTAATCGAAGAGGGATCAATGTCGATATGCGCTTTTTTGGAGTCGGGAGAGAAGGCGGATATCAGCCCGGTGATGCGGTCATCAAAGCGTGCGCCGATATTGATCATAAGATCGCAATCATGCATCGCCATATTGGCCTCATACAAACCATGCATGCCAAGCATACCAAGCCAGCCCTTGCCAGACGCAGGATATGCGCCAAGGCCCATCAAGGTCGAAGTGATGGGAAAGCCAGTTGCATCAACCAGTTCGCGCAGGAGCTGACTGGCGGCGGGGCCGGAGTTAATAACGCCGCCACCTGTATAAAACAGCGGGCGTTCGGCCTGTTCCATCAGATCAACCAAGGCGGTGATCTCGGTGATGTCACCCTTTAGCTGGGGCTGATAGCGCGAGGTATTTGCGGTGCGCGGGGCGGTATATTCGGACGTGGCGAATTGCACATCCTTGGGGATGTCGACAAGCACGGGGCCGGGGCGGCCGGATTTGGCAACATGAAATGCCTCATGCAGGGTGCTGGCGAGATCGGCGGTGTCTTTGACCAGCCAATTGTGTTTGGTGCAGGGGCGGGTGATGCCAACGGTGTCGGCCTCCTGAAAGGCATCAGAGCCGATCAGGAATGTGGGCACCTGACCCGACAAAACGATAATTGGGATCGAATCCAGCAGCGCATCAGTCAAGCCGGTCACAGCATTTGTGGCACCGGGACCAGAGGTCACCAGAGCAACGCCGGGTTTGCCAGTTGAGCGCGCATAACCCTCGGCCGCGTGAACAGCGCCCTGTTCATGGCGCACAAGAACGTGGCGAATATCATTTTGCTGAAAAATAGCGTCGTAAATCGGTAGGACAGCCCCACCGGGGTATCCGAAGACTGTATCCACTCCCTGATCTTTCAGGGCTTGAACTACCATATTCGCTCCGGTCATTTGACGTGTCATCTGTCTCTCCGTTCAAAACGTCTCATTACACACAAAAAAGCCCCCGAAGTTTTTCGAGGGCGCATGGGGTTCTTTAGGGAGTCCGTTACCGGCCCATGCGCCAAAATCCTGGAATGACGACTAGCGTGTCCATCTTTGAGTCCTTGATTGCGTTTGGGGACATTATGAGGGGTAACGGGGGGCGTCAACAGGGAAATGACATAAAAATATGTCTTGGAGGGCGAATTTTCTTTGCATTAGTTGCTAGGAGTGCGTGATTTGGGAAATTTGTGGAAATTTGTGACCTGATTTGGCAGGTAATGGCGGGCGCATCCCGGTCAGAATGCGCCATATTGGCCGGTTAAGGTTACAGGCGAAGTGCATCCATCGCTTTTTCGGCACTGTTGGCGGAGTCCTGTATGGTTTCGGCCAAGGCCTTAATTTCGCGCGCGACAACGGCAAAACCAGCCCCTGTCGTGCCCGCTCCCGCCGCAAGAATTGAGGCGTTCAACGCGGTCATGCGCACCGCGGAAGAGATCTTCATAATTTCACTAAGTGTGGTGGTCAGCGTCGCCTGCAATTGTGCCGCCTGCGAATAGGCCTGCTGTTTTTGCGCCTCAACATCGGCCCACAGCTCCCACACCATCAGGGTTATCTCTTTCATGATGATGGGGGTTTGGGTGTTCTCAAATTCACACCTTTGACGGGCGGTGGGAATATGGCCGCGTGAAATTTTTTGCGCGGATTGTTCTAGCTCGATGCCGATCCTTGTGAGGGCGGCTTTACGCTCGGGGGCGAGGGCGGCGATGCGGCGTATCCAATCAACTGTCGGGCTGGCCTGGTTTTCATAGGGGGCGGTGTCATACAGCAAATCGAAGTTCTTCTTAAAGACGCTTTGCAGATGCAGGTATTCGGCGCGAAACGGCGCGCGCGCCTCTTCTGTGGAGGCGGTGCAGAGGTTGAGCTGAGTAAGGGCCATTTTGAAGCTGGCAGCCCGAAGCAGGGTGATTTCGTCTATCAACTGACGCTGATCGAATTGATCAGGTGCCTGCGTGCCTGAAATTTGGCGGGATGGGAAATGTTTGGGGGTGTGAAGTGTCATGCTGTCTCCTCTTAGCGAGAGGATAGGGCGATTTTCTGAACAGAGACCTAAGGCATTTTGGAAAATACGTTACAATCCGATCCCTGTACCCTGAAGCACGCCATGTTCCAGCGCATAGCGGGTGAGGCCCGCGGTGGAGCTGATGCCGAGTTTGCGTTTGATGTTTTTGCGGTGGGTTTCGACGGTGCGCACAGAGATGTTCAGATGGTTGGCGACCTCTTTGTTGGATTTACCCTGTGCGAGTTGCAACAATACGGTTTGTTCACGGCTGGTGAGCTGTTCACGCCCGTCACCGGGTTGTGGCTCAAGCGAGCCTTTGGCACCGGTACAGAGGTAGCGTTCACCGCGCATGACGGTATCAATCGCGATTTTGATCTCGTCGGTGGGGACATCTTTGAGGATATAGCCGCGCGCACCATAAGAGAGGGCTGTTGCGATATATTCCGGGCTATCATGCATCGAAAGGATCAGGATGCGGGTGTCGGGGTTTGTTTCCAGCAAGATTTCGGTGGCGGTTAACCCGCTGATTTCAGGCATATTCAGGTCCATCAGAACCACATCGGGTTGCAGGGCACCGATTTTTTCAACTGCTTCGCGGCCATTGGTTAAGGTGGCGACAACAGTGATGTCGTCATAGCTTTCGAGGATCGATTGAATGCCTTCTGCGACCATGGGGTGGTCATCGACGATCACAACGCTGATTTGGTCGGTCATGTGCGGGCCTTTCGGTCGGGAGGGGACACGGTGTCGGGGGGATCGGCGGGGCCGGTTGTTCGAAGGGGCGCAGTTTGTTCTGGCGGCAACAGATGGGTAAGCGGGACCGTGGCGACGATTTTGGTGCCGTTACGATCGGAGGCTATTTGCAGAGTACCGTCAAGCTGTTCAATGCGTTCCTGCATATTCCGCAGCCCTAAACCCCGATCGGAATTGGTGGGGATGGGGTGGCCTAGGCCTGTGCCATTGTCACCTATGCTAAGGGTTGCGCCCTTGGTGTGGCCGCGCAGGTCAATGGTGATATGGGTCGCGCCCGAGTGACGCTCTACATTGGTCATGGCCTCTTGGGCGATGCGATAAAGGGCGATTTTGGCGTCTTGGTCCAAGCGATTGCGAAACACCACGGTATTGAAGTCAATTTGAATGCGGGTGCGGGTGGCGAAATCATCCGCCAGTGCTTTGAGCGCGGGGCCAAGGCCCAGATCATCCAGAACGCCGGGGCGTAGGTCACGCGAAATGCGGCGCACCTCCTGGATGGCGACAGAGAGATTATCAATGCCTTTGTCTAGGGTGTCCTCGGCGCGGATGTCACCGGATTTTAGGCGGCGGCGCGCAGAATCAAGTGCGTATCGGACCCCCACCAGCATTTGACTGATCCCGTCATGCAATTCGCGGGCAACGCGGCCGCGTTCTTCTTCTTGGGCGTCAAACACACGTTGGGTCAGTTTCTTGAGCTTGGCATCCGCAAGGCGGCGTTCGCGGATATTGATCACAAGGCCGGTCATGAACACCAGCAACAGGGCCGCAAGGGTGATCGCGCCAATATAGAGAAAGGTGCGCCTGACGCGGGCCTCTACCTCGGCACGGGCGGCGGCAACAGAATAGAGCACATCGTCGATAAACACGCCCGTGCCCACAACCCATTGCCAATCTTGCAGCCCGACGGAAAAGGTGACCATTCGCGCGGTCTCTCCGGTGCTGGGTTTGGTCCAGTCAAAGCTGTGATAGCCCCCGCCAGAACGCGCAAGGCGGATCAATTCATCGGTAACCGGAACGCCTGTTGGATCGGTAAGGCCAAGCCAGTTTTTGCCAATAAGGTGGGTTTGTCGCGGGCTAACAAGGTTGTTGCCGTCGTAATCAAACACATAGAAATAGCCGTCTTGCCCATAAAGCATTGCCGACAATAGCTGGGTAACCAAAAGTTTGGCCTCGTCATCATCGGGGGCGGCGCGACCATAGATATTGATAAAGGCCGTCCGCGCGATTGAGATGTAATTTTTAAGCTCGGCGCGTTTGGCGTCGATCAATTCGATCTCAAGGGCGCGGATTTCACGATCTGCAAGCTGGCGGGACTGATTGGCGACAAGCACCGAAATAGCCGCCACGGCGAGCACAAGTGGAAGTGTCGCGAGCAGGAACAGCTTTTGCCCATAGGACAGGTGTAGGTGCTTAAACAGAGAGCGCATGGATGATTCGAATAGGCTGCATTATCAGCGAATCATAGTAGAAATGTCAGACAAGACGCAGGAATCACCCGGAATCAGCCATAGTTGGCGCGAAATTAGCCCCGTTTTTGGCCTGAACAGGGCGATATCCGTAGTAGTAGGTATTCCCAGCGGGCAAAGGCAAAGCTAGGCTTTCATTACTTACAATGATCCGTCCGGGCGGCAAAATCTGCGGCACCGGGCTGTAAATAATCTGGGAGGAAATACTCTATGGATCGTCGTTCATTTCTAAGAACTTCTGCACTTGGCGGGACAGCCGCGGCAGCAACAACACTTGCGGCACCAGCCTATGCAACAGGCAAGCGCACCCTAACGATGGTCACCACTTGGGGCCGTGGTCTGGCAGGCGTGTTTGACGCCGCACAACGCTCTGCTGATACAATCACCGCAATGTCTGATGGCATGTTGACTGTTGACGTGAAGGCCGCAGGCGAGCTGGTTGGCGCGTTTGAAGTGTTTGATGCTGTGACCTCTGGTCAGGCTGACATGTATCACGGTGCGGACTACTACTTTGTGGGTCAGCATCCGGCATATGCATTCTTTACCTCTGTTCCATTCGGCATGACCGCACAGGAACTGTCGAACTGGTATTACCATGGCGGCGGTATGGAAGCACATGACGAGCTGGGTGAAATCTTTGGCTTGAAATCATTCATCGGTGGTAACACTGGTGCGCAAGCGGGTGGCTGGTATCGTAAAGAGATCGCAGGCCCAGAAGATTTCAATGGCCTGAAATTCCGTATGCCCGGTCTGGGCGGCAAAGCCTTGGGTAAACTGGGCGCATCTGTTCAGAACCTTCCTGGCTCTGAAGTGTATCAGGCGCTGGCGTCTGGCGCGATTGACGGCACCGAGTGGATCGGCCCTTGGGCAGATGAAAAAGCTGGTTTCCAAGAAATCACCAAGTTCTACTACACAGCTGGTTTCCACGAGCCAGGTGCGGCATTGTCAGTTGCGACAAACCGCGAAGTGTTCAATGAGCTGTCACCAGCACATCAGAAAATCATCGAGATTGCTTCTGCTGAAACTCACCAGTGGAGCCTTGCGCAATTCCTGAACAACAACGGTTCAGCATTGCAGCGTTTGCAATCTGCTGGCGTGAAAACGCTGGAATTCCCTGACGCTGTTTGGGATGCATTTGGTGCGGCTTCTGCTGAAGTTCTCGAAGAGAACCGCGGTGATGAGCTGTTCACAAAAATCCACGATAGCTATAGCGCGTCGATGAAAGCCTCTTCTGGTTGGATTCAGCGGTCTGAAAGTGCGTATCGCACACAGCGTGACCGCGTATTGGGTTAATTCCCAGGGTCTTATGACCCATCGCTGACGTAGGTGATGCCCCCCGGCACAAGTCGGGGGACATCATACATCACGTCGGTCCACTCGCACAAATACAATAACAATGGGGATGTGGGGACAATGCTGGACGCCTTTGTCTGGTTCTTTTCAAATATCGGTCTTGCGTTTTACAATCTGGGATATGCGATCACGCATCCGGGATTGTGGCTAAGCTGGTCTGATGGGCTGAGTTCTGTTGAAGACAAGCAAGCGCTTATGCGGTTTGTCTATTACGGGGGCTCGGTTGAGTTTTTCTTTGTCGTGTTCACCACGTTTCTGGTGGTTGCGGCATTTGGAATGTGGCGCAACACATTCATGTGGGGCTGCGTGCGCGTGCTGGAGGGGCTGGCCAATACAATTGGTCGGGTTTTCGCATGGGCCGGCCTATTGATGGTGCTGCAACAGATCGTCATCGTGTTTATGCAGCGTATTTTCACCGCCGCAGAGATATCTTTTGGTGCCGGGGCTGTTCTAAGCAAGGACGTGAGCTGGTGGGCGGAAGAACTGAAATTCTATAACGCGCTGATCGTGTGTTTATGTGCCACCTATACCTTTGTGCAGGGCGGGCATGTGCGGGTCGATCTGGTCTATTCGGTGGTCAGTTACCGCACGAAAAAGATGATCGACATGTTTGGGTCGTTGATATTCATGATGCCTGCGGCCGTTCTGACGTGGATGTATGGCTGGTATTTCATGTGGCGCCATCTGGTGACGCCGAAAGTGTCGGCCAGCAATACGATTGATCTGCTCATGAAGAAATCCCGCATCCTGAAATGGAACGTGGAGACCATCGGATTTTCGCCCAACGGGTTTAACGGGTATTTCCTGTTTAAAATACTGCTGGTCAGCTTTGCCGGACTCGTATTTTTGCACGCGATTGCGTTCTTTTTCCGCTCCTATCTGGAATGGAAAGAAGGCCCAGAAAGCGAAGGCAAATACCTTGACCGCGACACATTGGGCGAGGGCGAAGAAGCCTATGAGGGCACACATTAATTCAGGGGCAGACACTATGCTATTTGGACTTGATGGGGTCGAGATCGGC
>CAXIAD010000110.1:0-6836 GCA_964021645.1 uncultured Cognatishimia sp.
AAATGCAAAAGACGCATGAGTTCCCCCCACGCGCCCGCTTCTTCTGAGTAAAAATATCCTGGGGAACGTTGAAGCGCTTTTGCGTTTCAACGTGGGGCAAAGCCCCCACCTTACGGTCTGCGCAAAATCCCCGACACTTACGCGCCTTGATATACCACCCCGACCTCCGCGCGAATGATCCGCGCAATCTGCGCGCAATCTTCCACCGAAAATGTCAGCGGAATGCGTATATCAACAATTGCGGCCAACACCCGGTCCGACGCTGGCATAGGTTCCGATGGAGCATAGCGCCAACTGTCATAGCGCGAGGTAAAGGCAACAGGCTCTTTGCCCCCAAACCACTTCATCTCCACACCGCGCGCCAAACAGCGGGCGATCACATCATTCACCTTGGCCTCGCTCCAATCCAACAACAAAAACTGCAACGATGACCCGACAAAGCTTTCTTCAACAGGGCGCTCGATCAACTGCAAACCGGGCGTCTCGCGCAACCCGCGTTCCATCTCAGCATAGCGCGCATTCCATGCCGCACATTGCGTCGCCATATCCGCAACCTGCGGGCGTAAAATCGCCGCGCGCAAATGATCCATGCGGCCAGATACATTCGGCGTGTGGTATTTGATCTTCTCAAACACCTCCGCGGGGGGCGACGCCAGATGCCGCTCATATAACATATAAGACCCCGACAGGATCGTGGCCCGCGCCATCAGTTCTGCATCATCACTGATCAGAAACCCGCCCTCGCCCGAATTCACATGCTTATAGGTCTGCGTTGAGAAACACCCCATCGTGCCCCAGCGCCCCGACCATGTGTCTTTCCACTTTGCGCCCATCGTATGCGCGCAATCCTCAATCACCCGGATGCCATTACTATTACAGATCGCCATCAGGGCCTCCATATCGCAAATATGCCCCCGCATATGGCTTAGCATTAAAACATCCGCCTGATCCGCCTTGGCCGCCAGATCCACCAGATCTATCACCAGCCCCTCGGTCACACCGACAAACACCGGCACTGCCCCCACAGCGGCAATCGCGCCGGGCACAGGTGCTAGGGTAAAGGCGTTGGTCAGCACTTTATCCCCCGGTCCCACGCCCATTGCCCGCAATGCCGCCCCCATCGCATATCCGCCCGAGGCCACCGCAAGGCAGTATTTCGCCCCCACAGCCGCCGCAAACTCCTGCTCAAGTAACGAGGTCTCCCCCGCCTCACCCGGCACCAAATTGTAACGGTGCAACCGCCCGCTGCGCATCACCTCTAACGCCGCCTGAATGCCCGCTTCGGGGATCGGCTCTTGTTGGGTGAAATTACCTTTGAATATCTCTGTCATGTCGCATCATTGAAAGCGTTCCGCGCCCGCGTCAACGCCTTTACCTCAGTTTCAGCTTTTCCAAATCTCGCGTTTCAATGCGTGGCATCCCCGGCATGCCCGGCCTAAACACCTAAATACGACGTCGTTACGTCGGCAACAAACCAGTACACACCCCCATCACGCCTAGGCTGATCTTATCAGCGACAGCAAAGGCCACACCCCATGAACCAGTCTCCGCTCAGCTTTATCCATGACCTGACTTGGCAAAACCTGCCCCGCGCTGTCCAAAGGCAGGCAGAGCTTAACCTGCTAGATTTAATCGGCGTTGCGGCGGGCGGCACACAAACCCGTCTCTCCTCCATCATCAATAGCCACGCAACAGAGGAATTCGGCGGCACCCGCCCCATGCTGTTTGACGCGCGCACCTCTTCCATAGGCGGTGCCGCCTTAGCTGCCGGCATGACCATCGACTCGCTGGATGGCCACGATGGGTTTAATCCCGCCAAAGGACACATCGGCTGCCCCCTGTTTTCCGCAGCCCTGATGATGGCCCATGATCTGGATACCTCGGGCCAGGAGGTATCTGGCACGGCATTCCTGGAAACAATCGTCATGGGCTATGAATTTGGCGCACGCGCCTCTGTCGCCCAACATGGCACGGTGCCCGATTATCACACCTCGGGCAGTTGGGGGGCTGTCACTGCCGCCGCTGCCGGGGCACGACTCATGAAACTGGATGCAGAAACCACCCGCCACGCCCTTGGCATTGCCGAATACCACGGCCCCCGCAGCCAGATGATGCGCTGCATTGATTACCCCACCATGCTCAAAGATGGCGCAGGCTGGGGGGCGATGTGCGGTGTCTCCGCTGTGCGCCTCGCCGCCAAAGGCTTTACCGGAGCTCCCGCCATTACCGTTGAACAGGCCCCCCAATACTGGGATGATCTGGGCGAACGCTGGGCGATCCTGTCACAATATTACAAACCCTACCCCGTGTGCCGCTGGGCGCAGGCCCCGATTGAGGGGGCACTAACCCTGCAACGTACCCACGCCATCCCCGCCGATCAAATTGCCAAGATCGAGATCGAAACCTTTCACGAAAGCATCCGCCTCGCCACCAAACGCCCCCTTGAGGCAGACGCCGCGCAATACTCCACCTCTTTTCCCGTGGCCATTGCATTGGTACGCGGGGATGTAACCGCAGCAGACGTCGCCTATGATGACGCCCTGTTTGATCCAGAAATCCTGCGCCTGTCTGACGCCACCGAAATGCGCGAAAGCAAACGCGCCAATAGCGTCTTCCCGCACAAACGCATCGCCAAGGTGACCCTGACGCTCAAAACCGGCACCCGCCACGCAGGCCTCTGGATCGCGCCGCGCTGGGATCCCACCAATCCCCCCACAGAATCCGAACTGCGCGAGAAATTCCACAAGCTTGCCGATCCGGTTTTGGGCGAATCTCATGCCGCAGCAATCGAGGATGCCCTGATGCGCCTCCCCGAAACCGGCCTGCGCCCCCTAACAGATCAGCTATTACGCCCGATCAACGCGTGAACCATGTCCGGCAAATCGGCATAATCCTGTAATAATCCTTCAGGCTGTAACGCGGCCATATCCTCGCCACTTGGCCCAAAGGTCACAAGGATCGACGGCACCCCTGCCGCACGCGAGGTTTCGCGGTCCGTGGTGGTGTCGCCAATCAATACCGTCTTGGCCGGATCACCGCCTAACCGCCGCACCGTCTCAATCAGCGGGCCAGCATCTGGTTTGCGCACAGGCAATGTATCGGCGCCCACCAATGCACCAAAGGCATCCCGCACACCTAGTTCTTGCATCAGCTGCTCGGCCAGCCCTTCGGGCTTGTTGGTGCAGATACCCACGCCATACCCCAGTGTTTTCAACGCCTCCACGGCCTCCATCGCGCCCGGATACATCACCGTATGCTCTGCAATCGCGCCGCCATAGGCCTGCAACAGAAACGGATAGTACGCATCGACCACTGCCGCATCCATCCGCCCCAACCGCGTCAAACCGGTGCTCAGCATCATGCGCCCGCCGCGCAATGCCACCCCCGCATCCTGCGCCGCATCCAGCACATCGCCCAGCCCCATGTCGCGAAAACACGCATTTGCCGCCGCAACCAAATCGCCGCTGGTGTCCGCCAATGTCCCATCCAGATCAAATACAACCGTTCTCATCCTGCTCCGCCTTTACTTGATCGCGGCACATTCCCGCGCACGCTGTTACAACACGCAACCTTCTTTGATGCCACCGCACCTTGTGTTGCCCGCGTTTCCGGATAAAACGAGCGCAACTGATTACCAAGAGAAATCGAATGAGCATTGCTTTAGTTATCCTCGCTGCCGGCAAAGGCACGCGCATGAATTCCGACCTACCCAAGGTGTTGCACCAAATTGCTGGCGCGCCAATGCTTGTGCATGCAATGAAATCCGGCGAAGCTCTTTCGCCAGAGCGCACAATCATCGTCGGCGGACACGGGTTTGACGCAGTCAAAGACGCCACGCTTGAGCATAGCCCAGAGGCGGCCCTTGTCTGTCAGGTTGATCAAAACGGCACAGCCCATGCGGTGTCTCAGTCGCGCGAGGCCCTTGATGGTTTTGAGGGCGATGTCATTGTGCTGTACGGCGATACACCGTTTATCCGGCCAGAAACGCTTGAAACCATGGTTGCGGCCCGCGCGAACCACGCGGTTGTCGTACTGGGTTTTCATGCGGCTGATCCCGGCAAATATGGCCGCCTGATCATGCAGGATGACAGCCTTGATGCCATCGTTGAATTCGCCGATGCGTCACCTGAACAACGCGCCATAACCTTTTGTAACAGCGGTGTAATGCTGGCCAAAAAGGAAACGCTGTTCTCTTTGCTAGATGCCGTTACCAGCGACAACGCCCAAGGCGAATATTACCTCACCGATATTGTCGGCATCGCCCGTGCCCGCGGCCTAACCGCCACAGCAGTCGCCTGTGATGAGGCCGAAACCCTTGGCATCAATTCCCGCGCCCAATTGGCCGAGGCCGAGAGCGCCTTTCAACAGCGCGCCCGCCAAACCTTGATGGATGATGGCATTACGCTTCAGGATCCCACCACCACCTATCTCTCTCATGATACGGTGATTGGCCGCGATACAATCATTGAACCGCACGTATTTTTTGGCCCAGATGTCACCGTCGAAAGCGGCGTGCACATCCGCGCCTTTTCCCATCTTGAGGGCGCGCATGTCTCGCGCGGCAGCGTCATCGGCCCCTATGCGCGTCTGCGCCCCGGTGCCGAATTGGCAGAAAACACCCGCGTCGGCAATTTTGTCGAAATCAAAAATGCCACAATCGACGAAGGTGCCAAGATCAATCACCTTAGCTATATTGGTGATGCAACCATTGGCGCGGGCGCAAATATTGGTGCCGGCACAATCACCTGTAATTATGATGGCGTGATGAAACATAAAACCGTGATCGGCGCGCGCGCCTTTATCGGCTCCAATACAATGCTCGTCGCCCCGGTGAAAATCGGCGACGACGCGATGACAGGCAGCGGGTCCGTCATTACCAAAAACGTCGAAAATGATGCCATCGGCCTAAGCCGTGCACCACAAGTGAACAAAGCAGGCTTTGCACGTAAATTGTTCGATATGTTAAAGAAGAAAAAAGAAAAACTCTCAGAGGGCAGGTAAAATGTGTGGAATTGTTGGGGTACTAAGCAATCACGAAGCCGCGCCAATGCTGGTAGAGGCCCTAAAACGGCTTGAATATCGCGGCTATGACAGCGCAGGAATTGCGACAGTCTATGACGGTCATCTTGATCGGCGTCGCGCTGTTGGCAAATTGGTTAACCTGTCCGATCTTTTGGTGCATAATCCCCTGCGCGGTAAATCGGGCATTGGTCACACCCGCTGGGCAACCCATGGGGCGCCAACCGTTGACAATGCTCACCCCCATCAGGCCGGCCCCGTCTCCGTTGTGCACAATGGCATCATCGAAAACTTTCGCGAACTTCGGGCAGAGCTTGCAGCGGATGGCGTGAATTTCTCCTCAGACACCGACACCGAAACAATCGCGCTTTTGACCCGCAAATATCGCGAAGAAGGCCTCTCGCCGGTTGATGCCGCCCATAAAACCCTCACCCGGCTCGATGGCGCATTCGCCTTGGCTTTCCTTTTTGAGGGCGAGGACGACCTGATTATCGCCGCCCGCAAAGGCTCCCCGCTCGCAATCGGGCATGGTGACGGTGAAATGTATGTCGGCTCTGATGCGATTGCATTGGCACCCTTTACCGATAAAATCACCTACCTTGATGAGGGCGACAGCGCCATTGTCACCCGTACCAGCCTTGAAATTCGCGACGCCGCAGGCGCTGTTGTGACTCGCCCCATGAAGGTCATCGCGATTGATGCCGCCATGGTCGACAAAGGCGGACACAAGCACTTTATGGCCAAGGAAATCGCCGAACAGCCCACCGTTGTTAGCACCGCGATCAACTATTACCTGTCAGATGACGGCACGCAGGTCAGCCTGCCCGGTGCAGGGCTGGATTTTACCAAGATTGAGCGGATGACCATGGTCGCCTGTGGCACCGCCTATCTGGCCTGTCTCACTGCCAAATACTGGTTTGAGCAAATCGCAGGTATCCCGGTTGAGGTCGACGTCGCCTCTGAGTTCCGCTACCGCGAGCCTCCGATTACCGCCAATACTGCCGCGCTTTTTGTAAGCCAATCCGGCGAAACAGCCGACACATTGGCCGCCCTGCGCTATTGCAAACCACGCGCTGACACCATCGTTTCTGTGGTCAACGTCCCCGAAAGCAGCATCGCCCGCGAAAGCGATCTCGCGCTCCCCATTCTTGCTGGCACCGAGATCGGCGTCGCCTCGACCAAGGCCTTCACCTGCCAGCTTACCGTGCTGTTGATGCTGGCCCTCAAGGCTGCCTCGGATCGCGGCACCATGACCCCCGATCAGGTCGCTGACAAGCTGACCGTTCTGCGCGGAATTCCCGGCATTATGAATGCGGCACTCGCCCTGAACACCAACCTTGAACGCGTCGCACGTAAATTATCCGAGGCACAAGATATCCTGTTTCTGGGCCGTGGCCTCATGTACCCCATGGCCCAAGAGGGCGCGCTAAAATTAAAAGAAATCAGCTATATACACGCCGAAGCTTATGCATCGGGTGAATTAAAGCACGGCCCCATCGCCCTCATCGACAAAAAGGTTCCGGTCGTCGTTCTTGCGCCGCGTGACAATCTTTTTGATAAATCAGTTTCCAACATGCAAGAGGTGATGGCGCGCAAAGGTAAGGTGCTTTTGATCACCGACAAAGCAGGTGCGGAGATCGCTGGCGAAGGTGTTTGGGATACGCTGATCATGCCCGATGTTGATCCGATTATGACCCCGCTTCTCTATGCGTTGCCCGCGCAGTTGCTGGCCTATCATACCGCGATCGCCAAAGGTACCGATGTGGATCAACCCCGCAATTTGGCAAAATCCGTCACGGTTGAATAACCCACAACCC
>CAXIAD010000111.1:0-6707 GCA_964021645.1 uncultured Cognatishimia sp.
AGCGCAAGCGCAAGAATTGAAAAATCACCATAGCGTCACAAAAAAAGCCGCGCAGAGGTGCTGCGCGGCTTTGAATGATGATTTTGATCTGGCTTAGATCACGTCAGGAAAGGTTGAACCCTTTTTGAACGGACCCGTTGCAACACCCGGAGGTGCAACACCAGAACAAACAGGTTTACCATATTTATCAAGACGTTGTGACAAATAACCCTCGACGCCATCGTCGATGATCCAATGGTCACAGCCGTTTGGATCAACCCAAATACCGGCCTTTAGCTGGCTAAGATGCTTTGAGTCAAAGCCGCGGTCGACAGTCTTGTCAGTCTTGTCGCCCAAGCAACCAGATACTGACGTGATCAGCCCAAGGAGAATGATACCCCGAACAAGTTTCATGATCTTTCCCCCTTAGCGGATACAGATAATTTCGACGCGACGGTTTTGCGCCATCCCGCCTGCGGAACCATTGGATGCGCGCGGCATGCGCTCACCATATCCACGTACATCAACGACACGTGCACCCACACCAGCAGCGATGCTGGCAACGGCATTTGCACGGTTGAACGACAAGCGCATGTTGTACTGGTCGCTTGCGCGGCTGTCAGTGTGACCTGTGATCACATAGGCAGTTGCACCGGTGCTTTGGAAAAACTGCTGTAGGCGCGAGCGGCCCGAAGCGTTAATTGAATAGCGGTCTGTTGCAAAAAACTGATCGCTGTCCATCACACCACATACGTTACCGCGACGGCATACCGGGATGCCCTGTCGGTTGGTGTGCGGAGACATGTACCCTTCGATACCGTCATCCATAACCCAGTGTTCGCACCCATCCGGGTCAACCCAGATCGTGGGCACATATGGGCTCCCAACGACAGTAGATTGTGCGTTTGCTGGTTCGACGACCGTTGTCAAAGCAAGTACGCTCATAGCGACCCCACTCAGCACGGCCCTAACCTTAGAAATAAAATTGTCCGCCACAGCTATATCCTCTGCTTTCCCCCGAGAGCGCAGCCAAACGGCGACGCCCGGCGCGGATACTCTCACAATACGTCACTCTAACAAATTTAGCGCTTATGTGAAGGAAATTTCACTACATGTTGTAGGGATAGGCCAAGGTTTTTCATTCCATAGTGGTCAAAACGGCTAATTTGCATCAGTTTTCTAAACAAAGATCCCAATGCGATTGCATTGTATTCAATGCAGAAACGCCCTATTCGATCACCCCACCCAGAGAATTGGTGCCGCTGCTAACGATTCTCACTTTGGCAATATCGCCGATTTCCGCATTTGACCCACTTACATGTACCGCATGCAGGTGACCTGACTTGCCCACCATTTGCCCCGTTTCGCGGCCGTGTTTTTCAAACATTACCGACACTTCACGCCCGACCATGGAATCTTGGATGCTGCGTTGTTGCTGTGTCAGCAACCCTTGCAACCGTTGCAGGCGTTCTGATGCCTCACCCTCATCCACAAGCGGACGTTCGGCGGCGGGCGTGCCCGGACGGGTTGAATATTTGAACGAATAGGCCTGCCCGTATTGGACCTCGTTGATCAAGGCCAATGTATCCTGAAAATCGGCCTCGGTTTCTTCGGGGAAACCCACGATGAAATCACCCGAGATCAGGATATCAGGCCGCGCCTGACGGAACTTTTCGATCACCCGCAAATAGCTTTCGGCGGTGTGGCTGCGGTTCATCCGTTTCAGGATCTTGTCGCTGCCCGATTGTACCGGCAAATGCAGATAGGGCATCAATTTGGAACAGGTGCCATGCGCCTCGATCAGATCATCGGTCATATCATTGGGATGGCTGGTGGTGAACCGGATACGCTCCAGCCCGTCAACCTTGTCCAATTCCCAGATCAGCTTGGCCAATCCCCAGGCATCCCCATTCAGCCCGGCACCGTGATAGGCGTTCACATTCTGGCCCAACAGGGTGATTTCACGCACACCCCGTTCCACCAAATCGCGCGCCTCGGTCACGATGCGATCCACTGGTCGGCTGACCTCCGCGCCGCGCGTATAGGGCACCACGCAAAAGGCGCAGAATTTGTCACAGCCTTCCTGAACAGTCAAAAACGCCGCCGGAGCACGCCGCGCTTTGGGGCGGCTTTTCAGCAGCTCAAATTTGTCTTCTTCGGGGAAATCAGTGTCCAACGCCCGCGCGCCAGTGCTGATCTTCGCCTCCATCTCGGGCAGGCGATGATAGGCCTGCGGCCCCACCACCAAATCCACTGCGGGCTGACGGCGCACAATCTCAGCCCCTTCAGCCTGCGCAACACACCCGGCCACACCGATTTTCACTTCCGGTCTGGCATCCTTAAACCGTTTCATCCGGCCCAGCTCAGAATACACCTTCTCCGCCGCTTTTTCACGGATATGGCAGGTGTTCAGCAGGATCATATCTGCATCATCAGGGCTGTCGGTTGTTTCATAGCCAACACCGCCCATAGCCTCGGCCATGCGCTCGCTGTCATAGACATTCATCTGACAGCCGTAAGTCTTAATAAATAGCTTCTTTGTCTCAGCCATGGTTCCGGTCCAACTTGCCTGCGCGTGTGCGGTTTCAGGGTGCCTGCCTATACCAATTTCACACCGTCTTGCAATGCACGCGAAATTAACCGATTCTACGCATGCTAAAGCGTTTCGGAAATCACCGATGACAGGGGGCTGTCGAAACGCATTACACCATATCAAGAATGCGGGCGTTTCGGATTTGGCCTCGGCTCAAACGTAAACCCGAAACGCTTTAACGGCAGGGCAGCACATGAATTTCAATTCACTCGACCATATGTTGAAAGACGGCAAAGCATTGCTAGCAAAGGGCCCAATTGCCCTGATTTTCGCCGAGGACAACGTAGAGCTTGATACAACCCTGCGCCATCAACGCCAACTTGGCTTCACGCAGGTCTTCCTCTTTGCCCCTGCTGTTTTCACCCTGCCCAAGGATATCGAGGATGGCATTCACCGCGTCACCCTTGATCAACTCACTAATGCGATAATGGTCGACACCATCAATCAGGTGATCAAGGCCGCGCCCAATATCTGGATGTATTATTGCTTTAACGCTGAGTATTTGTTCTTTCCGTTCTGCGAATCGCGCACCATCGGAGAGATGATCGCCTACCACACAGAAGAGCGGCGCGATGCCATGCTCACCTATGTCGTCGATCTCTATGCCGACGATCTTGCGCAATACCCGAATGCCGTCTCGCTGGATCACGCGCAGATGGATAAATCCGGCTATTATGCGCTGGCCCGCAACGATCCCGACAATCACAACCACCCCAAAACGCGTCAGCTTGATTTCTTTGGCGGTCTGCGCTGGAGATTTGAGGAACACGTCCCCGCAGAGCGACGCAAGATTGACCGCATCGCCCTGTTTCGGTCCAAACCCGATCTACAATTGCGTCCGGATTTCACCTTCTCGGATGAGGAATACAATACCTACAGCTGCGAATGGCACAACAACATCACCGCGGCCGTCTGCTCTTTTCGCACCGCCAAGGCGCTGAAACTCAACCCCGGTTCAACCTTTGATATCGACAACTTTACGTGGCACAATTCCGTGCCCTTTGAATGGCATTCGCGCCAGTTGCTTGATCTTGGCTTGATGGAACCGGGGCAATGGTTCTAACGCGCGTCCTCACCCCATCTTGATCAAAACAGCCCCCGCACGGCCCCCGGCCTCCACCGCCTCATGGGCGCGCACGGCGTCCTGCATTTCAAAAACCGTCTCCACCGGACAGCTCAATGCCCCGGCCCGCAATGCGGCATGCAACCGGTCAATTGCCTCCATGCGTTTTTCGAAATTCAATATATAGATCAGCACGATATCCAGCGTCAGCGCCTTAAACAGCAGCGGCCCAAACGGCAGCGTCGGTGCCATTTCCCCGCCAGAACCATAGATCGCCACATAGGCTTCCGGTGCCATTACCTCGGCCAATAGCCCCACATTCAGGCCAAATTCCACCTCAACCGCATGCTCAATCGGCGCATCGCCACTAGCTGCCAAAATATCCTGTGCCAGATTTTCTGCGCGGTAATCAAATACATGATCCGCACCCGCCTGCCGCATCCGGTCAAAATCACGCGGTGATCCCGTCGCCAAGACCCGCGCACCGCCCCATTTTGCCAATTGCACAGCCAGATAGCCAACCGTGCCGGCCCCGCCGCTGATCAAAATGGTTTTGCCCGCGACATCGCCATTTGCAAATACGCAATGCGCCGCCGTCAGCCCCGGAATGCCCAGAACCGCGCCAGTCTCCAATGAAACACCCTCAGGCAACGCAACCGCCTGCGCCTCAGGCAGGGCAATCATCTCGCCTCCCGTGCCAAAGGCGCGCTGCCATTGCCCGTTCCAAATCCACACCCGCTCGCCAATGCGCGCAGATGATACGCCTTCGCCCACCGCCTCGATCACACCAGCGCCATCACTATGGGGGATGATCACATCAAACGCGGGCTTGGTCACGCCGGGGCGCGTACCTGCGCGGGATTTAACATCTGACGGGTTCACGCCTGAAAACGCCACGCGCACCAGAACCTCGCCCGCACCAACAACCGGAGCCTCAAGCTCCACAACCTTCACAACATCACCCGCGGCCCCAAAGGCGCTATATGTCACTGCTTTCACGAAAACTCTCCTGTCCCAAGTTGCAGCATTACCGCCACAAAGACAGACAGATGACCATAGTGACCTGCCGTTACGGGCCGTTACGGCCCATCAAAGAAGGTCCGAGGATATTTTGCTAAACACTAAACAAGGCCAAAGGCACGACAAACCCGCCCGCACCTCATCAGCCAGAATATCGCATGTGTAATCGCGCTGAACTTAGTGGGTTTTGCGACGCAACCGGATCACCACATCAACCTTGGCAATCTCCGCCCCTTCAGGCGCATTTGGCAAGCGGGCGATTTGCAACTGATCTGCGGGGGCATCCGTTAGCACACGGTCATCTTCCCAAAAGAAATGCGGATGATCATGGGTGTTGGTGTCAAAATAGCTTTTGGAGCCATCAACGGTGATTTCCTGCATCAAGCCAGCATCACAAAACGCGCGCAGCGTGTTGTACACTGTCGCTAACGACACACTATCTCCGCGCTCACGCACATCTGCAAACAGGCTTTCGGCGGTGACATGTCGGTCCTGACCATCGCCCACCAACAGGGATGCCAACGTCACACGTTGCCGTGTCGGGCGCACGCCAGCGTCGTTCAACCACTGTGTTCCCAAAGAAATCGCCTGAGGTGTCATGTGTCAGATCCTTATTCTCCACCAATATAGGGCGCATAAATAGGGAAATTCAATTGAAAAACCTGTTCTCTTTGCGACACAGCTACTTGGCCGTCATACTATCGCCGCTCTTGCAGGACCCTTAGGCGGGGTGTTAGAGGGAACATTAAGGCGTTTTTCGCAAAACCTGAATCACGGGGGCCGCGGCAAAGGCCCGTAACGCATATATGTTTCGCGGCGTTTCGCCCCAACCCGTCTTAGGGTCAAGGTGGCGCGCTTTAAGACAAATCTGACACGACACAAGAGGGCGCGCCCGCATGGCTAACTATCCCACCAGCTTCAACAAAGAAGACCTCCTGAAATGCGCCCGAGGAGAGTTGTTTGGCCCCGGCAATGCGCAATTGCCCGAGCCCCCCATGTTGATGATGGACCGTATCACCGAGGTCAGCGCAGATGGCGGCGAGCATGGCAAAGGCCACATTGTTGCGGAATTCGACATCACCCCTGACCTCTGGTTTTTTGACTGCCACTTTCCCGGCAATCCAATCATGCCCGGTTGCCTTGGCCTCGATGGCCTCTGGCAGCTCACCGGCTTCAACCTTGGATGGCGTGGCTGGCAGGGGCGCGGCTACGCGCTCGGCGTCGGCGAGGTCAAACTAACCGGCATGGTCCGCCCAGAGCGTAAAATGCTCACCTATAAAATCGACTTCACCAAGGCGATCCAAACCCGCCGCCTCACCATGGGCGTCGCCAGCGGCACGGTCGAGGCAGACGGCGAAGTCATCTATCAGGTCAAAGATATGAAAGTTGCGCTTTCAGAAAGCTAAGCCCATCTGAAAGACATCACTCGGAATAGAAGTTTGGGAGTACGCATATGCGTCGTGTCGTCGTCACAGGTTTGGGGATCGTATCCTCTATCGGCAATAACACCGAAGAAGTCACCGCCTCGCTGCGCGCCGGAACATCCGGCATTGTCGCCAGCCCGGAAATGGCAGAGCACGGCTTTCGCAGCCAAATCGCCGGGACATTGAAAATTGACCCCGCCGAACATATCGACAAACGCACCCTGCGCTTTATGGGCGCGGGCGCTGCTTATGCCCATATCGCCATGACACAGGCGATTGCAGATGCCGGCCTCTCTGAGGATGACATCGTCAATACCCGCACCGGACTGGTTGCTGGCTCCGGTGGCCCCTCCACCTCTGCCATGCTGACCGCGCATCAAACCGTGCTGAAATCTGGTGCCACAAAACGCATCGGCCCGTTTGCTGTGCCAAAATGCATGTCCTCCACGATCTCCGCCAACCTCGCAACGGCGTTTAAAATCAAGGGCATCAACTATTCCATCACCTCCGCCTGCTCCACCTCCCTGCATTGCATCGGCAACGCGGCCGAGCAAATTATGATGGGCAAACAGGACGTGATGTTTGCTGGCGGCGGCGAAGAGCTTGACTGGACCCTGTCCTGCCTGTT
>CAXIAD010000112.1:0-6520 GCA_964021645.1 uncultured Cognatishimia sp.
ATCGGCACGTGTATTGACGAATTGCGGGTTTCAGTATCTTGGGGATGCCGAAAGTTTCTCGGTCGCCCGTGATGCACCTGTGGCGACTTGGACCTATAGCAGAAAACTCGATTGAGCATTGCCCCCGCTTTGCTGTATCAGGCGGAATAACCGCCCAAAAAGGATAGACTGATGAAATTTCTCGATCTGACAAAGGTCTATATCCGCTCAGGTTCAGGCGGGGGCGGTTGTGTGTCTTTCCGGCGCGAAAAATACATCGAATACGGTGGCCCGGATGGTGGCGATGGTGGTCATGGTGGCAACGTATGGGTGGAGGCCGTCGAAGGGCTGAACACGCTAATTGATTTTCGCTATCAGCAACACTTTTTCGCAGACAATGGTCAAAGCGGCAAAGGGCAGCAGCGTACTGGTGCCACTGGTAAAGACATTATCCTGCGCGTCCCCGTTGGCACCGAAGTTTTGGACGAAGACCAGGAAACCCGGATTTGCGATCTAACGGCGGTGGGCCAACGTGTCCTACTGGCCAAAGGTGGCAACGGTGGCTTTGGTAACCTACACTTCAAAAGCGCCACTAACCAAGGCCCGCGCCGCGCCAACCCCGGTCTCGAAGGTGTTGAACGCACATTGTGGTTGCGTCTAAAACTAATCGCCGATGTTGGTTTGTTAGGATTGCCCAACGCCGGTAAATCAACCTTTCTGGCCGCAAGCTCAAATGCACGGCCAAAGATCGCAGATTACCCGTTTACCACACTTTATCCCAATCTTGGTGTTGTTGGTGTCGATAATGTGGAATTCGTGGTCGCCGACATCCCCGGTCTTATTGAGGGCGCCAGCGAAGGCAAGGGGCTGGGAGATCTGTTCCTAGGCCATGTCGAAAGATGCGTCGTTTTGCTGCATTTGGTCGATGGCACTTCGGGCAATTTGATCGAGGATTACCACACCATTATCGGCGAGTTGGAGGCCTATGCCCGAGAGCTGGCTGATAAACCTCGCGTGACGGTTCTGAACAAAATTGATGCAATGGACCCAGAAGAACGCGAGTTTTTGCGCGAGGAACTTGAGGCAGCAACCGGGCATCCTGTTATGATGATGTCGGGTGCCAGTACCGAAGGCGTTCAGGATGTGTTGCGGCGTTTACGCAAGCAGATTGATCAGACCCGCGATGCCGAAAGAGCCGCCGGCGAGGAGATCGAAGCGTGGCGTCCCTAACCACTGCAAAGCGGCTGGTCATCAAGATTGGCTCAGCCTTATTGGTTGACCGCACAAATGGTCAATTGCGCAAGGATTGGCTTCACGATTTGGCCAAGGATGTGGTTTGGTTGAAATCTGGTGGCGCAGATGTCGTGCTGGTTTCCTCAGGCTCAATCGCATTGGGGCGCGGCGTGTTGGGAATGTCGCAGGAAGATGTGCTGCTAGAACAATCACAGGCCGCTGCCGCGGTTGGCCAAATTCAACTTGCCCGCGCCTATGAGGATGCCTTGGCCCCACATGGCATCACAACCGCACAGGTTCTTGTTACCTTAGAAGACAGCGCAAATCGGCGTCGGTATCTGAATTCTCGCGCCACATTGGAACAATTGCTGCGTCTAGGCGTTGTGCCTATTGTGAATGAGAACGACACAGTAGCAACTGATGAAATCCGCTATGGTGACAATGATCGCCTTGCCGCACAAGTCGCACTGACAACAGGTGCAGATCAGTTGATATTGTTGTCGGATGTCGATGGGTTTTACACCGATAATCCCGTCACCAATCCAGATGCAAAACGCTATGATGTGATTGATGATATCACACCAGAAATTGAGGCAATGGCCGGCGAAGGTGTATCTGGCCTGTCCAAAGGGGGCATGATTACCAAGCTGATGGCAGCCAAAACTGCCACCGCTGGGGGCTGTGCAATGGCCATCACCGAAGGCAGCGTATCCCGTCCCTTGAAAGCACTCGAAGACGGGGCGGCCTCGACATGGTTTAAGGCTCAGATAACACCTCAGCAGGCCCGCAAGCGCTGGATCAGCTCGATGAAACCGCAAGGGGCATTGCTGCTAGACGCTGGCGCCGCGCGTGCGCTGGAACAGGGCAACAGTCTGTTACCCGCTGGCGTAACCGCAATAACAGGCCGGTTCGAACGGGGTGACCCCATTGAAATCTTGTCGCCAAAGGGTCGCAAGCTTGCCCAAGGGCTTTGTGCCTATTGCTCTGATGAGGCTGAACAAATCAAGGGTCGTCACAGCTCTGACATTGAGAATATTCTAGGATACCGTGGTCGCACCGCCCTTGTTCATCGCGACGACATGGCCCTAACGTAACCATTCCAAACCCAAAGGACCGAACCGATGAAAGACATCGCAGATATCCCCAGCCTGATGGCAGATATTGGCCAGCGTGCAAAAGCTGCTGCTGCGGAGTTGGCATTTGCCCCGGCCGAGGCCAAGCAAAAGGCGCTGGAACTTGCGGCTGATGCAGTTTGGGCAGAGCGTGCGAAAATCATCGAGGCAAATGCCAAAGATCTGGAATTCGGACGTGATAAAGGGCTTAGCCCTGCGATGATGGACCGTCTGTTGCTGGATGAGGCCCGTATTCAGGGGATTTGTGATGGGTTGCGCGCAGTTGCGGCACAGGCTGATCCCGTGGGTCAGGTGATATCCGAATGGGATCGTCCTTCGGGGCTAAATATTAAACGTGTGCGCACCCCACTTGGGGTTATTGGGGTGATCTATGAAAGCCGCCCGAATGTGACTGCAGACGCCGGTGCGCTGTGTTTGAAATCAGGAAATGCCGTGATTTTGCGCGGTGGGTCCGAAGGGTTTAATTCATCAGGTGCCATCCACGCCTGTCTAGTCCAAGGGTTACAGGCTGCTGGCTTGCCCATTGATGCCATTCAATTGGTCCCAACGCGCGATCGTGCCGCGGTAAGCGCATTATTGACCATGACGGATACAGTTGATGTGATCGTTCCACGAGGCGGCAAGGGGTTGGTCGGGCTTGTTCAGCGCGAGGCGCGGGTGCCTGTTTTTGCACACCTTGAGGGCATCGTGCATATTTATGTAGATCAACACGCCGATCCCGTCAAAGCTGTGAACATCATTTTGAACGCAAAAACCCGTCGTACGGGGATTTGTGGCGCAGCTGAATGTCTGCTTGTTCACGAAGCCATTGCTGACACTCTGGGTCGCGACGTGATCGCGACGCTGATCGACGCAGGGGTGCGTGTACATGCAGATGAGCGTTTGCACGCTCTCCCGGGAACCGTTGCTGCAACCAAGGATGACTGGGGGCGTGAATATCTAGATATGGATATCGCTGCGCGGGTAGTTTCAGGTGTAGATGAGGCGATTGCTTATATTCGCGACCATGGTTCAAATCACACCGATTGCATCATCACCGAAAATGACGTTGCAGTTGCACGGTTCTTTCAGCGGTTGGATAGCGCGATTTTAATGCATAATGCCTCGCAGAGATTGGCATTGCGACAGGTAAAATGCACGCGCGCGGCCCCGTTGGTGCCGAGCAACTGACCAGTTTCAAGTATCTTGTCCAAGGAGATGGGGCAGTCCGGGGTTAATACGCCCCATATTTGCCGAATTTATTGACTGCTGAAATCAAATACGCATCCAGTTTTACCGCATCACGCAATGCAAAGCGTGATGCGTTTTTCATCAGCAACACAAGTTATGGTTTTCAACATTTCTGATGCGATCTCAGGTAGCATCGCAAACTGAATATGCGCCGGCGAATGTTCTGTTTCGGGAGCAGGACTGGTTAAACTATCCCATAGTTCAGAATCAAAATTCAGCCGATCATTGGCACCACTGATTTCCCAACGATCTTCTTTCTTGGTGACATCTATACGTCCGCCATAGGGCAGGGCGCATTCCACACAAAGGATCGCCAGTAAAGCAAGGCGCACTTCACGGCGGGGCATGCTTTGCTCTTCGTGCCACATGTATGTCACCCTAGAAGCTCTTGAAATATCATTTAGAATTGACATTACCTGAGCCTTGGACATTGTTTGCTCAGCACTCGCATGACCAAAGGCAACACGGAAAAATCGAATGCGTGCGTTGGCATTTTCAACGGAATCATTGATCAAGGCCAACTCAGCGCTGACATCCATGCCTGAGAGCGAAATCAGCTCCAACCCATTGCTGATTGCGCCAACTGGGCTTATCAGGTCATGACAAATCCTAGAGGCTACCAATGTGGCGTAATTCATGTTGTTGTGCCCCATGTTTATTTCCTTTGAGGTGTGAGCGCGATGGAGAACCAAAATACATTTTTAGAACCCGGAATGCTGGTCAAACACCCCAAAAAACCCGAATGGGGGGTTGGGCAGGTGCAGTCCAGCATTGCCGGGAGGATCACTGTTAACTTTCCCGAAGCTGGTAAAGTAACTATCAATGGTAAAGAAATCATACTGATACCGGTGCGTGATCCTTTTACCGAATAAATTGAGGTTAACGCAACTTATAAGTGTGAGATACTCCCCATTTCTAGCGAGGTCTAAAGGTTGCTAAGTTGCCTTGCCTTGCATAAAAGCAGGCGAACTCTACAGAAAACACCAATCCTATGACCCGTCCCGGCCCCTCCTTTGTTGTGAAAATCGCTGATTGCGAGGCAGACCTGCGTGCGGCACAGCGCCTGCGCTATGATGTGTTTGTCCGTGAATTGGGCGGCGGCGGCGATATGGTGGATCATGAAAACGGGTTGGAGCAGGACCGGTTTGACCCCTTTTATGATCACCTAATTCTGCGTGATGAGGCCATTGAGGATGCCCCTGTTGTGGGCGTGTACCGCCTGCTGCGAGGTGATCGCGCCGAAGCGCTGGGGCAGTTTTACTCAGAAGGCGAATATGACCTTAGCCAACTGCGCAAAACTGGTCGTAAACTCCTAGAACTGGGACGATCCTGCCTGCACCCTGATTACCGGGGGGGGGCCGCGATGTATCACCTGTGGAACGGGCTGTCCAACTATGTAACCCGTTATGAAATAGATATTCTTTTTGGCGTTGCAAGCTTTCACGGCACCGATATTGAGGCCCTAAAAACCCCGTTGTCATTGCTGCATAACCGCCATCTTGCGCCAGCTGACCTAAGAGTGCGCGCACAAGACGCACATTTTCAATCTATGGATTTGGTTCCTGAGGATCAGATCGACCGCAAAACAGCGATGTTACAAGTGCCATCCTTGATCAAAGCCTACCTGCGCATGGGCGGCTTTGTCGGGGAGGGGGCCTATGTGGATCACGAATTTAACACCACTGATGTTTGTCTGGTGCTGGACACTGCTCAGCTAAATAACAAACAACGTGACCTTTATGCAAAAGGGCGCCGCACATGAGCTCACCAACCTGGACCGGCGGGCATGACTACCCTGAGATCAAACATATCACTGTGATAGGCTGGTTGCGGGTTTTGACGCGTGGTCTGGCTCTGGGAGTGTTGGTTTTCACCGGGCTTGCCCTATTGCTACTGCTGCGGTTGATCGAGCGGCCCTTGTTTGGGCTGCATCGACCATGGACCCCCTATATTACGCAGTTTGTCTGCCGTAGCGCGCTGTATCTGTTGAGAATTCAGTTTGTAACCAAAGGCAACCTTATGCAGCAACGCGGGGCTGTTGTGGCAAATCACAGCTCTTGGTTGGATATTTTTGCCCTAAACGCCCGCAAGCGGATCTATTTTGTCTCAAAATCAGAGGTCGCAAGCTGGCCCGGCATTGGCTGGCTGGCGAGATCCACCGGCACGGTTTTCATCAACCGCGCCCCGAAAGAGGCCCGCGCGCAGAAAGAATTATTTGAACAACGCCTGTTGGCAGGCCACAAATTGCTGTTTTTTCCAGAGGGAACCTCGACCGATTCAATCCGGGTTTTGCCTTTTAAATCAACGCTATTCGCGGCTTTCTTTACGCCCCAATTGCAAAATGACATGCATATCCAACCCGTCAGCGTGATGTATCACGCCCCCAAGGATGAGGATGCGCGTTTTTATGGCTGGTGGGGCGACATGAGCTTTGGCAACCATCTGTTACAAACATTGGCAGCGCCGCGTCAGGGCGCGATTGAGTTGATCTATCACACACCAGTCGCTGTCAAAGATTTCGCCAACCGCAAATTGCTGGCCGCACACGTTGAAGATGTGGTGCGCGGGGGGCATTTGATCGCCCAAAAGGCGCAAAAGTAAAGAACGCTGCCAGATTTTGACGGGTTTCGCGCAACAGGCATATGGGCAAAAAACGGCGTAAACATTAACCGTTTCGCGGGTATTTTGCGCAATTTGGCAACGGGGCGAACGTACAAAACGTACAAAATACCCCCCAGTTTTGTACAAAACGCAACGGGGGCGCCAAACCCCTCTTGTGCCTGTTTAAAAGGTGATGTAATGCGCGATCATTCAAACCCGCAGGTGGGGTTTGGGTCGGGCAGGGGAGACATCCCTGTCGGTCCGCCGGTTGGAACCATGTGGTTTCTACTTCCCCCACCAAGGCGTAAACCGGAAAAAAGGAATACAAGCATGGCTCTTCCTGA
>CAXIAD010000113.1:0-6271 GCA_964021645.1 uncultured Cognatishimia sp.
GCATTCGCCCAACAGATTTTAAGTCTGGTATGTCTACCATTCCATCACGCCCGCATCTGGCAATGAAAATACCTTCGTATCAAGCTCGCTTGGAGCTCACATTCATCACCGTGTTTTTTCGTATACGTTTTACTTTAGAGAGCCAAGAGGTTTCACCTTGGTTTTTGGGATCATCCGTGGATTGTCATATTTCCCATCGGAACGGAATTTCACTCAAAAACTCAAGATACCCCACCCAGCAAGGCAGCATTCCCCCCTGCGGCGGTTGTATCGACGCAAACATGGCGTTCCGCGCGAACACGTGGCGCATCAGCCAGCCCAGAGATAAGCGGCAAAATCGCCCCCTCGCGTTGCGCCAACGCCTGTTCATACTCCCGCCCAAGCGTCGCATCACCCCACCATAAAACGCCTGAAAACCCGCTTAAATCGGCTAATGCGTCTGGTGCCAGCTGCCCGGTGATTTGCACAGCCACTCCCCCCAGATCAGTTACCGACCGCGCCTGAGCTGCGGCCGCACTCGCCCCCGGTCCCAAGCACAACAACGGCGCGCGCGCAGTTGTCGTTAATCGGTTGGATTCTCCTGTCGGTCCCGGCAAGGATAGCGTCACCTCTGCATCATCAGCCTTTGGCGCATCAATCAACTTTTGCACGGTGGCAGCAGGCGTCCCCCCCCCCCAGTCATCCGTTGCCATCATCGGCTGCACCCTGCCAAAACGCGTCAGGTAATAAGGGCCACCAGCCTTGGGGCCAGTCCCCGACAACCCCTCTCCGCCAAATGGCTGGCTGCCAACAATCGCTCCGATCTGGTTGCGATTCACATAGATATTGCCCGCATGAATGCGGTCACTGACATGCTGAACACGGTCATCAATGCGCGTTTGCAATCCAAACGTCAGCCCATAGCCCGTGGCGTTTATGGCATCAATTACATCATCCAATTCCGCTGCCTTAAAGGTGGCAACATGCAACACGGGTCCGAAAATTTCGGACTTCAAATCGCTAATACCATTCACCTTTATCAACGTAGGCGAGATGAAAGTGCCGATTTGCGGCGCAGCCAATTGATACATCACCCGCCCATCCGCTTGGGCCTCGGCAATGTGGTTCATGATGTTTAGATGTGCGACCCCATCAATGACCGGCCCGCTATCGGTGCGCAACTCCCATGGATCCCCAAGATGCAGCTCCTTCATTGCCCCCTTAAGCATTTTCAGCAGGCTCTCAGCAATGTCTTCCTGCACATATAGGCACCGCAACGCCGAACATCTCTGACCCGCTGATTGAAACGCGCTTTCGATGATCGCTGTAACCGCCTGCTCATGCAATGCGGTGGAATCCACGATCATCGCGTTCAATCCCCCGGTCTCCGCAATCAGCGGCGCGCCCGGTGTTAGGGCATCGGCCATCGCCGTGCGGATGCGCATCGCCGTTGCGGTTGAGCCTGTAAAGGCAACCCCGTTCACACGCGCATCAGACGTCAACGCGGCCCCCACAGCCGCTCCAGACCCCGGTAGCAACTGCAACGCACTGCGCGGCACGCCGGCCTTGTGCAATAACTTCACCGCCTCATAGGCGATCAACGGCGTTTGATCCGCAGGTTTGGCCAACACCGCGTTCCCAGCCGCCAAAGCCGCAGAAACCTGTCCCGAGAAAATCGCGAGTGGGAAATTCCACGGGCTAATACATGTGAACACTCCTGCTGGCGGCGCATCCGGCGCGTTTGCCGCATAATAGCGTAGAAAATCGACCGCTTCGCGCAGTTCAGCCACGGAATCCAACGGCGTTTTCCCCGCCTCCCGCGCCAGAATAGCAAAGAACAAACCAAAGTTTTCCTCATACAGATCGGCAGCCTTACTCAGAATGGCCCCCCGTTCTGCGGCACTTGCCGCCCAAGGCGTAGCTGCCTCCAGCGCGCATTCAACATCCCGCGCACTTGCCTCAGCCACCGTTCCCGGACTGTCCGAGGACATATATGGATTGGCGACAGGCTGCGCGATCTCTGGCGCGGCCGCCCCCGCAAGCAAAGGCACCGCATGCCACTGCGTGTTGCGAAATGGCGCGCGCGCGGCATTCAGTTTGGCAATCGACGGAATATCGCGCAGATCAAACCCAATGGAATTCACGCGCTCAGGCTCAAACAACTGCACGCCCGTTGGCAATACGGCAACCGCGTCCTGCACTGCCAAAAACGGATCACGCGCAACCTCGGCAGGGGGCACATCTTCATCCACGATCTGATTCACAAAGCTGCTATTGGCCCCGTTTTCCAACAAACGCCGCACCAGATAGGCCAGCAAATCGCGGTGCGCTCCAACAGGCGCATAAATCCGGCAGCGCGTTTTATGGGCATCAAACACGATGTCATGCAGCGCCTCACCCATCCCGTGCAGACGCTGAAATTCAAACGTACTCATGTCCGTTGCCATGCCCAAAACAGCGGCAACCGTATGCGCATTATGGGTGGCAAATTGCGGATAAATCCGGTCCGTCATGTTCAGCAATTTACGCGCATTCGCGATATAGCTGATGTCGGTTGCAGGCTTCGACGTGAAAACCGGAAACCCGTCAATGCCCAAAACCTGCGCATTTTTAATCTCAGTGTCCCAATATGCGCCCTTTACCAGCCGCACCATGATCTTACGGTCATATGTCACCGCCAAGTCATACAGATGATCCAACGTCGCCCCTGCGCGCTTGCCGTAGGCCTGCACAACAACGCCAAACCCGTCCCATCCCGCCAACGCAGGCTCGGACAAAACCGCGTCAATCACATCCATCGACAGCGCAAGTCGATCCGCCTCCTCGGCATCAATGTTCAGCCCCATTCCGGCAGATTTCGCCAGCAACGCAAGCGAGCGCAGGCGCGGCACCAACTCCTCCATGACACGCGCATGCTGCGCCACCTCATAGCGCGGGTGCAGCGCCGAAAGCTTAACAGAAATGCCCGGATTCTCGCGAATATCCTCATGGGTGCAGGCAGCGGCAATTGCCGTAATCGCCCGAGAATATGACAGGTGATAGCGCATCGCATCCGCATCCGTTTTGGCCGCCTCCCCCAGCATGTCATAGGAATATGTATATCCCCTTTTCTCCATACCCGCCGCCCGGTCCATCGCTTTGACAATGGTTTCGCCCAGAACAAACTGCCGCCCCATCTCCTTCATCGCGCGCGCGACTGCGGTTCGAATGACAGGCTCACCTAGCCGCTTCACCGCACTACGCAGGGTGCCGATCAATCCGGCTTCGTGCTCATCCAGAACTTTACCCGTCAGCATCAACGCCCATGTTGAAGCATTCACCAAGGATGACGTCGAATGACCCAAATGCTTACCCCAATTTGACGGGGCAATCTTATCCTCAATCAGCGCATCAATGGTTTCCGCATCTGGCACGCGCAGCAACGCTTCGGCCAAACACATCAGCGCGATGCCCTCGTCGGTGGATAGGCCATACTCAGCCAAAAACACCTCCATCATTCCCGGCGAGGAATGTTTGCGGATTTTGCTGACCAACTCAGCCGCCGCCGCGCAAATTTCAGCACGCTCATCAGGGGATAGCTCGGCCTGCTGGATCAACTCCGCAATCAGGGTGGCCTCATCCGTATAGGTGCTCGATTCAATCAGGGTGCGCGGCATTGTCATGGTATCCTCCCGGTGTTTAGGATAGCATAGCGACGAATTCTAGAATATATTGACCGAATTCAACCGTTTCACCACTCATATTTCCTTAAATATGGACCTTAGACGATGCAAACACCACAAACTGAACTGGACGGGTTTGACCGCAAAATCCTTGATGTTCTCGCGCGCGATGGGCGGATATCAATCACTGATCTCGCCAAGCACATCGGTCTCTCAAAATCTCCGACTCAGGCGCGCGTGCGCCGTTTGGAAAATGAGGGGGTGATTACGGGCTACCGCGCGATGCTGGATCCCATTCGAATTGGCCGCGATCATGTCGCCTTTGTCGAGGTAAAGCTGAACGATACCCGCGAGGCCGCCCTATCTGCCTTTAACGCAGGTGTGCGCGCCGTGCCCGAGATCGAGCAATGCCACATGCTGGCCGCCGCCTTTGATTACCTACTGAAAATTCGTACCCAAGACATGACAGCCTATCGCATGGTTCTGGCTGAGAAAATCTCCACCCTGCCACACGTCGCCCATACCTCAACATTTGTGGCGATGCAGGCCGTAAAAGAGGGCGCGTTATAATAACCCGCCCTCATGGTCTTGTTCTATATAGGTTTTCCTAACTAAAGGCATTTCCATATGACCCAGCCTCAGGCCTAAATAGAAACGCTTTAAAAGAAGCTCTCTGCCTCGTCAGGCGGAGGTGCCATTGTTGTCGGGATGAATACAAACGCATCCTCCGTTGACACATGGAACACCACGTCTTGAAAATCATTATCTTCGCCGCTTTGATCTTCAAAGCCAATGACCAGACCGTCGATTTCATTGCCTTCGTCGTCATCCAGATCAGCAAGATTATACCCAGAAACAACATGTTCTTCGCCATATAAATTGAATGTGGCTGAAAAACTGTGAAACACGATCGTGTCGGAAGCGACGCCATTAACCGCAAGATAAAGCGACCCTGCATCTTCGACATCGGCAGGATCATCATCCTCATTGATAAAACTTAGCAGGTCACTAACTTCAAGAGCGTTCGCCCATGAAGCCCCGTCCGCAACGATGAAAAACCCGAGTTGGTTACCGTCTTCTACACCCGTAATCGACGCGCTTGTAGACGAGACATCTGTAACATCATTAAACAATAATCTCACATCTACAATGTTGCCCAAACCGTCGATTTCATAAACACCCAATGTGTTTTCATAGTCAGCGGCTGCATTGCTCATCAGGTCAACGGTATAGTCGGCATAGCCATCGCCAACCAGAATTGTCTGATTGGGGATGCCGTTGATGTCACTTTCGTCAAGCGTCACCTCGTCACTCAGCTCAGGAAGCGCCTGAAGAAAGCCGACTTCCCAACCGCCCATGCCATCATGCGTGCCAAAAAAGGCACCCAAAGAATAATCCCCGGTTAACGTAAACGTAAGGCTGGGGCCTTCGCCGGTCGGTTGCCCATTTTGCAGCGTAAAGACCGTGGATTCGGTCGATGAAAGGCGGCTCATCTCCCGAGAGATATTTTTGTGTAGCGTTAGAAACTCTAACGTGTCCTCTGCTCCGAAATCGGCAACAGTGTCCCCGTCAAAATCAGAGTCACTACCCTGTAGGACATCCGCGTCGGTGTCCGCGCCCAACGAAACATTGTCACCGCTGCCAAACGTACGGACGGTGTCACTTCCGGCCAAGGCTTCAATATTATTGACACCTTCATCACCGTTTAGAACGTCATCGTTGATTGTTCCGACGAGTGGATCTGGAATTGGCGGCATGGAATGTCTCCTTATGAGGCCCTTAAATTTTCGGGCTAAAAACTGCTCCTAGGTACAAAAAATAACAAATGTTTAAGCAAACGAGTTGGGGCAATAAATGAATATTCGGGCACTACAGAGCGCCGACATTAACGAATGCTTGGCCGAAATTTATTGAAAGTCAAATAAAATCAAACAGATACACCCTGAGGTAGCATTCAATGCAATACACTCGTCCATTGCATTGGATGCTTGATCCTTGACAGGCAGCCGATCCTATTCAACCCACCAATCCCGGGAACGCTTCAGAAGAAGCTTTCTGTCTCGTCAAGTAAAGGCGCCTCTGTCGTCGGGATGAATACAAACGCATCCGTCGTTGTCACATGGAACAGCACATCCTGAAAATCATTGTCCACATTGGATTGATCTTCAAACCCGATGACCAGACCGTCGATTTCATTGCCTTCGTTCCCATCCAAATCGTCAACATTGTATCCGGAAACTACGTGTTCTTTGCCGTCTTCGTTGAACGCGCTTGAAAAGCTATGGAATACCAGTCGATCGGTTTCGTAGACGTCTATGATACCCCCGAACCCCAAAGCAACACCATTGACTGCAAGGCGTACGTTCTCTGGGTCTGACGAATTGGCCGTGTCATCGTTCTCATCAACAAAGCTCAGCAAATCTTCATCATCAAGGCTATTTGCCCAGCTTGTCCCAAGCGTCACGATGAAAAATCCGATCTGATTGCCGTCTTCGACATCCGTGATCGTCGC
This sequence comes from uncultured Cognatishimia sp., assembly GCA_964021645.1. Lineage (GTDB taxonomy): Bacteria > Pseudomonadota > Alphaproteobacteria > Rhodobacterales > Rhodobacteraceae > CANLDA01. The sequence continues at coordinate 6,154 of CAXIAD010000113.1, forward strand.
CGTTGCAGATGGATCAAGTAAGACATCGTTGAACAGCAATCTCACATCTACAATGTCCCCCACACCGTCAACTTCATAAACACCCAATGCGTTGTCATAGTTAGCGTCGGCATTGCTC
>CAXIAD010000114.1:0-6066 GCA_964021645.1 uncultured Cognatishimia sp.
CGCTTGGATGGTGAGGATATCACCAACCTCAACCCGCAGGACCGTGTTGTCAAAGGCATGGGCTTTGTGCCCCAAACCAGCAACATCTTTACCTCAATGACTGTTGAGGAAAACCTTGAGATGGGGGCGTTTATTCGCACCGATGATATCCGCTCCACTATGGAAGAAATTTATCATCTGTTCCCCATCCTGCGCGATAAACGCTATCAGGCAGCGGGCGAATTATCTGGCGGGCAACGTCAACAGGTCGCCGTTGGTCGCGCGCTGATGACCAAACCCAAGGTTCTGATGCTGGACGAGCCAACCGCAGGCGTGTCGCCCATCGTGATGGACGAGCTGTTTGACCGTATCATCGAGGTCAGCCGCACAGGCATCCCGATCCTCATGGTCGAACAAAATGCGCGCCAAGCGCTGGAAATCGCCGACAAAGGCTATGTTCTGGTGCAGGGTGCCAATGCGTTTACGGGAACCGGCAAGGAATTGCTGGCCGATCCCGAAGTGCGCAAATCGTTTTTGGGGGGTTAATCATGGAAATTCTAAACGCCTTTGTGGTGCTTTCCAACTTCGTGCTGATCCCCGCAATCGCCTATGGTAGCCAGCTGGCACTTGGCGCGCTTGGGGTCACGTTGATCTATGGCATTTTGCGGTTCAGCAATTTTGCCCATGGCGATACTATGGCCTTTGGCGCGATGGTCACCGTGCTGGTCACCTGGGGTTTTCAGTCAATGGGGGTGTCGTTTGGCCCCTTGCCCACCGCCCTTTTGGCTCTGCCCTTTGGCATCTTGGGCTGCATGGCGTTGGTCCTGCTGACCGACCGCGTCGTCTATCGCTTTTACCGTGAACAAAAGGCCAAGCCGGTGATCTTTGTGATCGTCTCACTTGGGGTGATGTTCATCATGAACGGTCTTGTGCGCTTTATTATCGGGCCAAATGATCAACGGTTTGGCGACGGTGAACGCTTTATCGTGTCTGTGCGCGAGTTTAAGGCCATGACCGGCCTAAACGAGGGTTTGGCGATCAAAACATCACAAGGCATCACCCTGATCACAGCTGTGATTGTTGTGGCCATGCTGTTTTGGTTCCTGAACAAAACCCGCACCGGAAAATCCATGCGCGCCTATTCCGACAATGAGGATCTGGCCCTGCTATCAGGCATCAACCCCGAATTGGTTGTCCGCTATACGTGGCTGATCGTGGCCGCGCTGGCGACCATTGCGGGCGTGCTCTATGGCTTGGATAAGACATTCAAACCTTTCGTTTATTTCCAACTGCTGCTGCCGATCTTTGCCTCTGCAATCGTTGGCGGGCTTGGTAATCCACTTGGCGCGATTGCCGGCGGATTTGTGATTGCCTTCTCCGAGGTCACAATCACCTACGCCTGGAAAAAAGTGCTTAAATACGCGATGCCTGAAAGCCTTGAACCAAGTAGCCTCGTGCAACTTCTGTCCACAGATTACAAATTTGCGGTCAGTTTTGTCATCCTACTCATTGTGCTCCTGTTCAAACCAACCGGCCTATTTAAGGGGAAGTCAGTATGAGCGAACCTGTGAAAAATGACACCGTAAAGAACTTTGTTCTCTTTGGCTTGGTGGCGGTTCTGATCTTGATCACTGGCCTATTCCAAAGCTGGAACTCTGCCCTCATCATCCTAAACATGGGGCTGATTTCGGCGATTATGGCGCTGGGTGTAAACCTGCAATGGGGGCTGGCGGGTTTGTTTAACGTCGGCATCATGGGGTTTGTGGCGCTGGGGGGATTGGCCGTTGTGCTGACCTCCACGCCGCCCACAACAGAGGCATGGGCCGCTGGCGGCATGCGTGCGATTATCGGCCTCATAATGGGGGCTGCAACCATCGCGGGCGCGGTCTTTATCTATGGTCGCATGCCCAAAGGGCGCAATCGTACGCTGGTCATGTTGGTTATTCTGGTAGGTGGTTTTTTCATCTACCGGGCAATATTTGACCCGGCAACAGATGCCATCGAAGCGGTAAACCCTTCTTTCGCTGGCTCACTAGGCGGGGCGGGCTTGCCGGTCTTGTTGGCATGGCCTATCGGCGGGTTGCTGGCAGCTGGCGCTGCTTGGCTCATCGGTAAAACCGCTCTTGGCTTGCGCTCTGATTATCTTGCGATCGCCACGCTTGGCATTGCTGAAATCATCATCGCCTTTATGAAAAATGAGGATTGGCTGGCACGTGGCGTGAAAAACGTCGTTGGTCTGCCGCGCCCTGTGCCCTACGAAATTGACCTGCAAAAATCGGCTGATTTCGTTGCAAGCGCAGAATCCTGGGGCCTAAGCGCAACCATGGCATCCACCCTATACGTCAAACTAAGCTACTCGGTGCTGTTTGCGATTGTGTTGTTCATCATCTTTATCATGGCACAAACCGCTCTCAAAAGCCCGTGGGGTCGCATGGTGCGCGCCATCCGTGACAATGAGGTCGCCGCCGAAGCAATGGGCAAAGACGTCACCCGGCGCCACTTGCAAATCTTTGTGCTTGGCTCTGCCATCTGCGGCATAGCGGGGGCAATGATGACCACGCTGGATGGGCAGCTCACACCGGGAACCTATAATCCCCTGCGCTTTACATTTTTGGTCTGGGTGATGGTTATTGTTGGTGGATCAGGCAGCAACCTTGGCTCGGTTCTGGGCGGATTTGTGATCTGGTTCTTTTGGGTTCAGGTTGAACCGATGGGTCTGTGGCTAATGGATACAATCACCTCGGGCATGGCCGATACCAATCCCATCCGATTGCATATGATTGAATCAGCAGCCCATATGCGGTTGCTCACGATGGGGCTGATCCTGCTCCTTGTGCTCAGGTTCAGTCCGCGCGGATTAATACCCGAGAAATAACCATCTCAAATAATAAAAGGCCCCGAAATTCGGGGCCTTTTTTAAATGTCGCAAAGGCACGCGCCGGATTAGCGCCCTTTGAACAACCCCCCAAGAATACCGCGAACAATGCGCCGCCCTGTGGTCCCTGATAATTCCTTAACCACCATATCCGTCATGGCCTGACCAAAGCTTGGCGTGGCTTTACGCCGCCCCGATTTGGAACCCGTAATTCGCGAGGTGGACCGCGTGACGCGCGTGCCAGAATACCGCCGCCCTGCCCTGTATTCGCGCTCATGCACGGCCATGTCCTCGTCTTCTTCGCGCGCCTCTGCGATCTCTGCTTGGGCCGCAGCCTTATCCGCGCGCGCCCTTAGCATTTCATAGGCGGAGTTTCGGTCATGCGGGGTTTCATATTTCCCTGCAAGTGGCGAGGCATTGATCACCGCATCCCGCGTCGTATCATCCAGCGGGCCCAGTTTAGAGGACGGCGGACGAATAAGCGTGCGTTCAACAATCCCCGGAACGCCCTTTTTCATCAACATAGAGGTCACAGCCTCCCCCACGCCAACCTCGCGAATGGCGTCCTCCGTCTCAAACCGCGGATTCTCGCGATAGGTTTCCGCCGCCATCCGCAGGTTTTTACGATCCCGCGCCGTAAAGGCCCGCAGCGCATGCTGCACCCGGTTACCCAATTGCCCCAGAATATCTTCGGGCACATCCGCTGGATTTTGCGTGATGAAATAGACCCCGACCCCCTTGGATCGGATCAATCTCGCGACCTGCTCCACCTTATCCACCAGGGCCTTTGGCGCGTCATCAAACAGCAAATGCGCCTCGTCAAAAAAGAACACCAGCTTGGGTTTGTCAGGATCACCCACCTCGGGCAGCTCCTCAAACAGTTCAGACAAGAGCCACAGCAAAAACGTCGCATATAATCGCGGGCTGGACATCAACGTATCCGCCGCAAGGATGTTGATGCGTCCCCGCCCGTCAGCATCGGTTTGCATAATATCGGCAAGCTCCAGCGCAGGCTCGCCAAAGAAGTTGCTGGCACCCTGGTTTTCCAACACCAGCAAACGGCGTTGTATCGCGCCGATAGATTGCACAGAGATATTTCCGTAGCGCAGCGATAGATCCGCCCGGTTTTCCCCCGTCCACACCAGCAATGATTGCAAATCCTTTAGATCTAGCAGCGGCAAGTTATCCTCATCCGCAAGGCGAAAGGCGATGTTCAAAATGCCCTCTTGTGCCTCGGACAGTTCCAGCAGTCGCGACATCAACAGCGGGCCCATCTCGGCCACCGTGGTCCGCACCGGATGGCCCTTTTTGCCAAACAGATCCCAGAACGTCACTGGAAAGGCCCCATAGGAATAATCATCAAACCCAATCGTGGCAGCCCGATCCGTAAATGCCTGATGCAGCTTGAAATCCGCCGACCCGCTGGCCGCAAGCCCGGATAGATCACCCTTCACATCCGACAAAAACACCGGAACACCCGCAGCAGAAAACCCTTCGGCAAGAATTTGCAACGTCACCGTCTTACCCGTGCCCGTGGCACCCGCAATCAAACCATGCCGATTTGCATATTTTAGCGTCAGCCCCTGCTTGGTCGCATAATCAGGCCCACCGCCGCCTATAAAGATAGAATTTTCCACGTATTACCCTCTGCGCTGCCATATCCGTTACGGTATCAAAATACATCGTTAACCAGTCTGTGCCAGTATCCATTTGGTTCGATCCACAGTCCTCGTGGATTTGAACGACTTCCTCCCTGTCAGACTGGGCCGTGCCATTTGGTACGGCCATTTTTTTGCATTTGTCTCAGTCACTGGGACAAACTTTATAGTTGACGGGTGCTAATATACTTCGTACCTTCCCCTCAATGAATAAGTCGGCCAGTCCGACGGGGAGTGAAAAGTTAAAAAGGGGCCTCACTCAGGTCCCTTTTTATTTTGCCTTTTGGATGCATTTTTCCGACGTTGGCGGCTTTTTGCCTTCGGTGTTCAAAATTGCGACTTGGCCCCCTGACACTGTCTGTACCACGTGCTAATGCACGTTAATCAAACTGATTTTACCGTGGGGACACCATGCCAAAATTTAAGACTATTCTCTCTGCGCTGGTACTTAGTGCATTTGCTAGCAGCACTTGGGCACAAGAAACCAGCGAGCTGTCTATGGGCCAAACTGCCGATGCAGCCTCCGCTGAAAGCGAGATGGCAATTGAGAATATCGGCGATTGGCAATTGCAATGCAGCACCGTTGGCGACGAGACGCGCCCCTGCCGCTTGTATCAATTGCTAACCGATGATCAGGGCAATGCCATTGCCGAGGTTATTGTGTTCCGTCTAGAAGAAGGCGCGCAAGCAATTGCAGGCGCTAATGTATTGGTTCCATTGGAAACTTTGCTAACCGCTCAACTCAGCATCAGTGTTGATGGCGCCATCGGCAAACGCTATCCTTTTGCCTTCTGTAACGCTGTTGGCTGTGTCGCACGTATCGGATTTACGCAGGCAGATGTCGATGCCTTCCAACAAGGCAGCAAGGCGACATTCACCATCGTTCCCGCCATTGCCCCCGAAACAACCATTGCGCTTTCATTGTCATTGAGCGGTTTCACCGGTGCCTTTGCGAAAGCAACACCAACCAAATAATCACGTCACATCAGTGATCACGATTTATATGCGCCGCTCAGAAATGGGCGACGCTTTTACTTTTGGTGCGATCCCATCTTAAGACATTTACGCTGCGCGCTTATAGCCCCAAAAACACCTGCCGGATTTCACGAAAACCGCTTTAGCGCCAAAACAGCATTCAACCCGCCAAAGGCAAAGGCGTTTGATAAAACAACGTCAACCTTGGCCTCGCGCGCATGATTGGGCACCACATCCAAGGCACACTCGGGATCAGGTTCTTCATATCCGATTGTCGGGGCAATAACCCCATCCCGCAGCGCCATGATACAGGCCAATAATTCGACCGCGCCGGTTCCGCCAATCAGGTGCCCGTGCATGGATTTTGTTGAGCTGATCATCAATTTATCTGCATGCCGGCCAAAAACATCCGCAACTGCCGCGCATTCGGTCTTGTCATTCGCCGCAGTCCCCGTGCCGTGGGCATTAATATAACCCACATCTTCAGGGTTAATCTTTCCGTCCTGCAAGGCACCAGAGATCGCCCGCGCCGCGCCGTGTTTGGACGGCATCACAATATCAGAGGCATCCGAACTCATC
>CAXIAD010000115.1:0-5989 GCA_964021645.1 uncultured Cognatishimia sp.
CCGCATCGCAGCCAGATCATCGCCGAAGCGGGTGGCGTGACCTATGTGAACGACTCCAAGGCGACCAATGTTGATGCAGCCGCTAAGGCGTTGTCAGCATTCAAGAAAGTAAGATGGATTTGCGGTGGATTGGAAAAGGATGGCGGCCTAGAAGCGCTGAAATCTGCCACGGATGATGTCATCAAAGCCTATGTGATCGGGCGCGAGGCGGCAGGTTTTGCCATGCAACTGGGTGATGTGGAAACAGTGGTTTGCACGACCATGGAGGCCGCCGTCGCACAGGCCGTGTCTGAGGCCAACGCGGGTGAGACTGTGTTACTGGCACCGGCCGCAGCAAGCTTTGATCAATATGATAGTTTTGAGAAACGCGGTGATCATTTCATTGAGCTTGTCCACGCCAAAACGAGCTGAGAAGTGGCGGATTTTGCAGCCCCATTAGGGGCCTCAATCGCGCTTGATCGTTGTGAATTTTGATTCCCGGCGCAGCTCGCCATTCAATTCGATACGTGTCTTGCGCTCTACGTCATTGCCCTCATTCTGAGTGCTGAAAAAGACGCTGTGGACTTCATCGTCTTTGCCACCAAAACACCGGTGGAGCGCATCTATGATGCCAACATCGCTAAGAGCCTGCGGTCGGGGTGATGGGTTGTTTCGCGGCGAGGGGATTGTCGCGGGGAACATGTAGATGCAAGGTGGTGGCAGACGGTACGGCCCAATCTCTGTCAACCTGCTGGGATCATTCATAACTTTAGGGCAGGGTCTAGACAGTGTCCCGCAAATCCAATCCCACAGCACAACACCATCAATGCGCTGTTTGCTGTGGATCATTTCCGCACTTAGGCGCGTGTGGATACCTGACCACAAATTCTTGGCGGGGTCTGATGTTGGGCTGCTGGCGATGGACCAAATGATGAATTCATCAGCATGGGGCGGACGAGAGAAAATATTGGTATTATTCCCATCCAGCGCGCCCTTTAACTCGATGATCGCTGTTTTGCCATTTAGCAAAGTCACCGAATAATCGTGACGGTTTTTACTGCCCGCCGAGGTCCAGTCGCGAACATATCCTTGCGCCACCATATGGTTAAGGATTTGCGAGACGAATTCCCGCTTTGGCGTCATGGTTGCCGAGTATTCACCACGAATTTGCTCAATGGCACCGCGAAACAGACCGGAGTTATAGAAATCTTGTTCAGAAAGGCCATGATCCCCCAGCTGATGGGCCTGTGTCTTCAATATTTCGGCAAACTCCTCAACCTTCTGCTGAAGCTCGGGGTTCCTTTCACAAGGTGTGGCTTTCATGTCCAGATGCCTCTTCAGTTGAATTTGATAGGCAGGGTTCAAGAATACTGTTTGCGATGAAGCGCACCACAGGCACGGCGACTCCGTCACCTGTTAGGTGATAGGCTTGGTTGTAGCGCTCCGGGAGTTTGTAGCTGTCTGGCAATCCCATCAACCGGGCAGTTTCCCTAGAAGAGATCAGCCGACTGCGGATTTTATTGCCCTCGACCACCATGATCAACTGCCGGGATGATCCGCCAGCGGGGGTACGCAAACAGCCTGCGATGTGGTCAAATCGAATTTCGGCACGCTGGACCTTAATTCCATGCTCGTGTCTGGTGCGCTTGTAAATCGTGCCCACCATCTTGGTTTTGGCAAGTTTGGCTGTCTCAACCTTTGCGAGGTTGACCTCTGACATCATTGATAGAAGGGCGGTGGTTTCGCGGGCGGTGTGCCACGTCACGCTTGCCGGGTTCTCCTCAATTATATCGCAAAGATCCATTTGGCGCACCGGGGCATCTGGCAGGTTCCACCAAATCCATTTTGATCGCAAATGCGCGCCTAGTGAGGCCTGCGCGCGACATAAGGCTTTGGTATGCCAAGGGGCCTTGGGCGCGGTACAGGTTAATCTGTATGGCGCAACGGTCGCGCTATGAAGGGCGATGACGAATAGACGAGGCCGCGATTGCGGCAGAAACGCTGCGGCATCAACAACAACCGCGCCAAAGCTGTAATCAAGATCAAACAGCGCTTGGCAGATTGCTTGGAAATCTGCGCCTTTATGGGAGGTTAGCGTGCCAACGACATTCTCCAATGCGATGATACGCGGTGGCCTGCCATCCGAAATGAGCTCTTTCACTGCGCTTATAAACGGATAAAACGTGCCGCTGCGGTCGCCGCCTAGGCCCGCTCCGCCCCCTGCCAACGATAAATCTTGGCAAGGAAATGACCCCCAAACCAGATCGGCGTAGCCTAGCAGATCATCAATACCGACGTTGCGAATGTCGTCGACAAGGATTTCATCGCTGCCCCAGTTGGCCTGATAGGAGGCTGCTTTCTTTGGATCAAAATCATTGGCAAACAAACACGACCAATCCGCCCCGAGACCGGACCGGACCATGCCACCGCCAGCAAAGAACTCATAGAAGGTGCGCAAGTTGTTACCCTTTTTACTGATCAGGGTATGCCTCCTGATTTTCATACGCAATATATTGCAGATGGCCCATGGTCAAAGAAATAAGTTTCCGTTTTGTTCCTCGGGGCACGGTCAGTGTCCTATTGATCTTTGATATCATGGATTTAGGTGCCTGATAGGTTGGTAGATTTTTCCTGACTGTGCGCTCATGGGATTTCCCTTTCACAATTGGAGGAGGGGTATTTGTTTTACCGGCCACACCATCGGCTGCTAAGGCGACGGGTCGCCTTGAGACGTGGTGAGGCAGGGATCAGGGATCGCCAGACCAATTGGAAACCTGCGAGTGGTAAGCCTCAAGGACTAGGTAAGGAGATCTTCCTCAAACTCCATATCTGATAATAGTTCGGGCCCGTCCTCTGTGATCAGAATTTGCTGTTCCAATTTGATCCCTTCCGCATCACCTGGGGCACCGGCATAGCTTTCGACACAGATCACCATTCCCGGTTCCACAATGCCATCGTGGCCCTTGGCACGGATTTTGTCAGAATGAATCAGCAGAGGAAATTCGTTGCACAGCCCGCTGCCGTGGGCAATTGCGGGTTGCTCAAACGCTTTGTATTTGTCCGGCATACGGTAGGCGAGATCGGCAAGCTCAAAGAAGCTGCGGCCGGGGGTGAAAAGCTCCAGATTGCGCTGTACTTGCTCGTAGGCCAGAGAATAAAGGCGGCGCTGTTCCGGTTTGGGTTTGTTGTCGCCGACGGTCCAACTGCGAGAAATATCTGCTCCGTATCCGTGCGGACCGATGAGGTCTGAATCAAGGCAAACCATGTCACCTAGTTCAACTTTGCGCTCGCTAGCCTCTTGATACCAAGGGTTGGTGCGCGGGCCAGAGTTTAGCAGACGGGTTTCAATCCATTCGCCGCCAAGTTCGATATTGGTCTGGTGTAGGATCGACCAGATGGCGTTTTCTGTCATGCCCGGTTTGGTTTCAGCGATCATTTTTCGAATCGCGATTTGACACACGTCGACAGATTGGCGCACTGCGTCGATTTCCTCCGGGGTTTTGACGATGCGGGCCATATGCGCCACCTCGAACCCGTCGACGATCACGATATTATTGTCCTCAAGAAGGTGGGTGCCAACCGGATCCATCTTGTCGATCGCAAGGCGGCGGTTGCCTGCGCCATAGGTATCCATCAGATCAACGATCTCTGCACACCAAGATTTGGCAAATTCCATCAACCGCGGGCCTGCCGCAAAATGATACCATGCCTGTGCAATACGGACTTCATCGACTGCCGGGCGCCCTTCGACCATGAATTCGCAGCCGCTGAACTCGAACAAAATCGTGGGGCCTTCTACCGCTACAAACACATAACGACAGGGGTTATGCAGTGAATAGACCTGCATGTTGCTGGTCCCCGTGGCGTAGCGGATATTGATCGGATCGTAAAATAACCCCGCCGCGCAATCATACTCCAACAGCTTTTGCTTTAGGCGCGCCAAGCGTCCAAGATCCAGTCGCTTATGCCAATCGGCGTTTTGCCCCAATACGGTTTCTTCGGTCATATTTTGCTCGCTATATATCTGATTGGGTTTAATCTGAGAGGCCATCACTGTGTTGGTGGCCTTCTGCGGCGATATGTTCAGGCATCACGCGGCCATAGACTTTCATCGTGCTTGCTACACTGCCGATAAAGCCCGGTTCACGGGAGTATCCGAAAATGACTGTGTGACGGGTGCCGCTTTGAATGCGGTTAACCCGATGCAGGGAATAGCGGCCTTTGAAAATTTGCAAATCACCAACCTGCAAGTCAAGTTCCGTCACCAGATCTTTTTTCCCATCTAAAATTGATTGAACCGCGTCAAAGTTTTCATCTCCCGGTTTGCGGATGCCGGGGCTGTATTCGAATATGCCCCCCTTATCGGCGCGGCGGGTCATCAGGCTGACGATGAATTCATTGGCGTCGAAATGCCACCCGAGCACATTGCCCGCGTCCATCGCGTTTATGATCAGGCCGCGCATGGGATCAGCGAACTGATGGATTTCATCAGCCTCAAGACAGGTCGCAACCAGTTGCATTAGAGCAGGATGGCCATATAGCTGCTGGATCAATGCCGACATCGGGATCAGATCACGGGTGACACTACCGCTTGTGGATCGGTGGGCACGCCGCCGTGGGTGGCCCTGAGGAAAGCTCTCGTCCGGGGCGGTTCCGTAGGGCGTATATTCCTCACAACTGTGAAGAGCTTGCGGCGCAAGTTTGGTCGTTTCGTCTGCCAGCAAATCAAACGCATCTGCGCGGATAAATCCGGGAAGCCGCATGCACCCGATTTCTGCAAGATCCTTGCGGGCGGTCTTGATAACCTCACGCAAAACGGGGCTGTCGGAGTCATGGAGCGGATACCGCTCTAGATTGACCAGAGAGAGGCAATCTTGCTGCGAAGCAATTGGGTTTGGTTTGCTCTGAATATTCATGTTCATCTCATTCGTTGGTGCCCGCGTTTCGCGTTTAGGGGCTGGTATTGTTAAGATGGCTTGATCTATGATTTAATCAATTTCAAATTATTGGATGAAAAGTTGAGGAAAATTCAATGAGTGCGCCCCGCCTGTCTTTTCGCCATCTCGATATGCTTTCAGCAATCGCGCGGTGTGAAACCATGGCTGAGGCAGCCAAAACTCTTTTGATCACGCCGTCCGCATTGACTCACCGAATTCGCGAAGCAGAGAGACGCCTGGGAATCCCCCTCTATGAAAAAAGGGGACGGATATTGCGGCCAACAACGGCGGCGCAAATTCTAACCTTAACGGCAGAACGCGTGATCGAAGATATTCGTTTATCCGAAGGCGTCGCCATTGCCTCAGCCGCAGGAATCCAGCACGTTCTGCGGGTTTCGATTGCGGTCTATAATGCGTTTCATTGGCTACCAGAATTTCTATTGTGGTTCCGCGCGTCAAATCCCCAGATTGGAATTGAGATCGAAACCCAAGGCACACATACTCCCTTCGACCCCCGCTCCAAGGGTAAGACTGACCTTGTGATATCGCCTGATTTGGTCCTGCCGGGACAGCTTGATGCCACAGATCTGTTCGTTGACGAACTCGTCGCTGTGCTACCGCCCGATCATGTGCTTACGCAAAAACCGTATCTCACCGGTCAAGATTTTCTAAACGATCCCTTTCTGACATATTCACTTGTGCGGCAGCCAGGATATGAAGCCGACCGGATTTGGATACCGGAAAACGTTATGCCGCCGCGCGAAGAGAATATCGGCTCTGTTGATGCGATTTGCGAGCTTGTGAAGGCGGGTTTCGGGATTTCCATCCTTAGCCATTGGGCCATTCAACCCCAGTTCCAGTCTGGTAAGCTTACTCCGGTTCGCGCCACCCCGGATGGGTTACAGATTACTTGGCGAGCGGTCATCAAAAACACCGCCGCTGAAGGGGCCCCAGAGCGTATCCTTATGCAAGCTCTTGCGGATTGGTTTCGTCTAAAGCCGCCTATCGGTTTAAAGGGCTAATGCAGGGTGGTAGGCTTGGCCCAAACCGGGGCCATATTGCGCCGGGGCGCA
>CAXIAD010000116.1:0-5738 GCA_964021645.1 uncultured Cognatishimia sp.
CTGCGCGGCTTTTTTTGTGACGCTATGGTGATTTTTCAATTCTTGCGCTTGCGCTGGGCCGCGCAACTTGGCACGCTTACCTTGTAACGACTGCTTGCAGGAGATTTTCTTGGCCACTGGCGCTCTGACCCCACCGACTAATCCCGACGCACCAACCGAAACACTGGTTGAGTTCCCGGACAACCGGCTTCTTATTGACCTATGCGGCGAGTACGACAAAAACCTCACCGAAATTGAGCAAAAACTGACAATTCAGATCGTGCGGCGCGGCAACCAACTGGCGCTGCACGGCGAAGAGGCGGCTGTGGCTGAGGCCGCAGAGGTGCTGCAATCGCTATATGTGCGTTTGGAGGCCGGGCGCTCTGTGGATCATAGCGATATCGACAGAGAGATCCGCATGGGTGATTCTGAAAAAGGCACGGGCGCGCAAGCCGGCGATCAGATGGAGCTGTTTAACGGCGGCAAGGTCGAGATCAAGACCCGCAAGAAGATGGTGGAGCCGCGCACGGAGGCACAAAAAGCCTATGTACAATCGTTGTTCAAAAACGAATTGGCCTTTGGTATTGGCCCCGCTGGTACGGGTAAAACATATCTGGCGGTGGCTGTGGGCGTGAGCATGTTCATGGGGGGACATGTCGACAAAATCATCTTGAGCCGTCCCGCGGTGGAGGCGGGCGAAAAGCTTGGCTATCTGCCCGGTGATATGAAGGACAAAGTCGATCCCTATATGCAGCCGCTTTATGATGCGTTGAATGATTTTCTGCCGGGTAAACAGCTGGCCAAGCTGATTGAGGATAAACGCATCGAAATCGCGCCATTGGCCTTCATGCGCGGACGCACATTGGCGAATGCATTTGTGGTTCTGGATGAGGCGCAAAATGCGACGACGATGCAGATGAAAATGTTCCTGACCCGCCTGGGCGAGGGCTCGCGCATGGTGATCACAGGGGATCGCACCCAAATCGATTTGCCGCGCGGCGTGCCATCTGGGCTGCGCGATGCTGAACGTCTGCTAAGCGATATCAAGAGCATCAGCTTTAATTACTTCACCGCAGATGATGTGGTGCGCCACCCGCTTGTCGCCGCCATCATCAAGGCCTATGACGCAGATACACCACAGAGCTAAAACCTAGTCCTGTCTTCTTCTGAGTGAAAATATCCACGGGGGTTTGGGGGCAGTCAGCCCCCATGCGACATATGCAATGCTAACCGATACAATATTTGAAGACGAACGCTGGCAGGAAATTGCCTTTGATGCCCTTGCAGAAACTGCGGCGCAGGCGACTTTGGCACATCTGAATTTGAACGCTGCAGAGTTCGAAATCGCCGTGCTTGCCTGTGACGATGCGCGCATTGCCGAGCTGAACACCGAATTTCGCGATAAACCCACGCCGACAAATGTCCTTAGCTGGCCAAGTGAGGAACGCGCAGCGGAGCGGGATGGCGATGTGCCCGACCTGCCGATTACCGAAATCGCCGGAATGCCCGAAGAATTGGGCGACATCGCAATTTCTTATGACACATGCGCGCGAGAAGCTGCGAGTGCAGGGCTTGCAATGCAGGCTCATGTCACCCATTTGATCGTTCACGGAGTGTTACATTTATTGGGTTACGATCACATCCGTGACAAGGATGCCACTGTTATGGAAACACTTGAGGTGGTGATACTTGGCAAATTGGGTCTTTGTGACCCATATAGGGATATCGACGGGGTAAATCCCCAAATGGAAAGGTAAAATGGGCGACAGTATCGAAGGATCCTCTAACGCGGCGCTTAGCGCGCAGCCAGAGGGCCAGATAGAACAATCAGGCGGTTTTTTGCGTTGGATTTTTGGCAATAAAACCGTGGATGACACAGATGCAGGGGATCCGGTGGATCAACCGCGCTCTGCCAAACCTCAGACACATGGCATGATAAACCTGCGTCGGATGCGCGTCGAAGACGTGGCCATCCCCAAGGCGGATATCGTCGCGGTGCCTGCCAGCGTTAGCCGGGACGAGCTGGTTGGTGTGTTCCGCGAAAGCGGCCTGACGCGCCTACCTGTCTATGAGGGAACATTGGATACGCCCATTGGTTTTGCCCACCTCAAGGATTTTGCCCTGCGGTATGGGTTTAACGGCAATGGGTCGGAAATTGAATTACAGCAAATGCTGCGCCCGTTGTTGTTTGTACCGCCCTCAATGCCGATTGGCGTTTTGCTGACAAAAATGCAGACAGAGCGTCGGCATATGGCGTTGGTAATTGACGAATATGGCGGCGTCGACGGGCTTGTGACCATCGAGGATCTGATTGAACAGGTGATCGGTGAGATCGAGGACGAGCACGACATCGACGAAGACCTGACGTGGCTGCTGGAAAAGCCGGGGTGTTATATGGCGCTGGCCAAGACGCCATTGCAGGAATTTGAAGAAGAGATTGGCCGTGTTCTAACCGAGCCTGATGATATTGACGCCGAAGAGATCGACACGCTGGGCGGGTTGGTCTTTATGCTGACGGGTCGCGTACCAGCGCGGGGCGAGGTGGTACAGCATCCAGATGGCATCGAATTTGAGGTGGTGGATGCTGATCCGCGCCGCATAAAACGATTGCGCGTTCGGATGCCTGAGGCCGTTGGCGGTGGCTAGGCCTATAGTTGAGGCATGGGTGATGGCGCGGCAACCGTGGCTGCGGTGGGTTTTGGTCGTGCTGCTTGGTGGATTGGCGGCGATCGGGCAAGCGCCGTTTGATTTGCCAATCGTGGCCTTTATCGCACTGATACTTGTTTTCAATCTGTTTCGCCTGACGCAAACGATGCGGCAGGCGGCATGGGTTGGATGGGTGTTCGGCTGCGGGTATTTCCTGATTTCGCTGCATTGGATTGTCGAGCCGTTTTTGGTGGATGCGGCGCGTGATGGGTGGATGGCCCCCTTTGCGATTTTGCTGATTTCGGGCGGGCTGGCCTTGTTTTGGGGGGCTGCCTTTGCTGTGGCGCACCGAATTGAGGCGTCCGGCCGTCTATCAGGGTGGGCATTGGTGTTCAGTTGGACCTTGTTTGAAATGCTACGCGCCTATGTGTTCACGGGGTTTCCCTGGGCGATGCCGTCCTATGTGTTGGTCAACAGCATGGCAGGGCAGGCGGCTGCGTGGGTTGGGCCGCATGGGTTGAACTTGATTTTATTTGGCGCGGCATGTGGTGTGGGGGCCTTGTTTCGTGCTGACGGACGGCGGGCCTGGCTAGGAGGTTTGGCCTTTGTTGTGGCTGCATGGGCGATTTTTAGCGGGCCTGAACCGCAGGAAATCGCACTGGATCGACCGGTTGCGCGGCTGATCCAGCCAAATGCGCCGCAGCATCAGAAATGGGAGCCTGAGCATGCCGCGGTGTTTTTCGCCCGTGCCCTAGAGGCAACGCGCGCTGATGCAGAGGTCGCGCCTGATGTGATTATCTGGCCAGAAACCGCGGTGCCTGCGTTTTTGGAAAACAGTGAATTGGCCGTGGATAGCATTGCCCAAGCGGCGAATGGAATTGCGGTTGTGACCGGCATATTACGATCCGATTGGCCCCAGTTTTTCAATTCTGCGATCCTGATTGATCAGGATGGGGTGGTCGCCGATATCTATGACAAATCGCATTTGGTGCCGTTTGGGGAATATATGCCGCTGGGTGATTTTCTGGCTGATTTTGGCATTAGTGGCCTCGCTGCGCGAGAAGGGCACGGGTATAGCGCGGGAGAGGGTGCGCGCCTGATGGATCTTGGCGCGGTGGGCTACGCGTTGCCATTGATTTGTTATGAGGCGATTTTTCCGCAAGATGTTGCGGCGACGAAAACGCGCCCGGATGTGTTGATGCAGTTAACCAATGATGCATGGTTTGGATCGTTTTCCGGCCCCTATCAGAATCTTGCACAGGCGCAGATGCGCGCGATCGAGCAAGGGTTGCCGATGTTGCGCGCCGCCAATACGGGCGTGTCGGCGATGATTGATAGCCATGGGGTTATCAGGGCGGCAATGGCGATGGATACCGACGGGTATTTGGATGTCGTGGTGCCTCAACCCTTGGCTGCAACGCCTTATTCACGCAGTGGCGATCTGCCCTTTGCGCTGATTTTGCTGCTGGTTAACGCAATGTTACTGGGGCGTGCGCTCATGAAAAGCGATTGACGCTGTAAGCGGCGGCACGTAAGCCTTGCAAAACCCTGCTTATCACAACGGCTTCCTGGCGTGATGTGCATAATAAAAATGGAGCATTTCATGGCAAGACAGAATTATATCTTCACCTCTGAGTCCGTCTCTGAGGGGCATCCTGATAAAGTGTGCGACCGGATTTCAGACGCTGTTCTGGATGCGTTTTTGGCAGAAGAACCCGAGGCGCGTGTCGCTTGTGAGACTTTTGCGACGACGAACCGGGTGGTGATTGGCGGCGAGGTTGGCCTGTCTGACCAAGATAAGCTGCATGATTACATGGGTAAGATCGACGCGATCACCCGTGCCTGCATCAAAGATATCGGGTATGAGCAGGACAAGTTTCATCACGAAACGGTGGAAATCACCAATCTGTTGCACGAGCAATCCGCCCATATCGCGCAGGGTGTCGATGCCAGCGGCAACAAAGACGAAGGTGCCGGTGATCAGGGCATCATGTTTGGCTATGCCACAAAAGAAACCCCTGCGTTGATGCCTGCGCCGATCCAGTATTCGCATGCTATTTTGCGACGGCTGGCTGAGGTGCGCAAAGATGGCACTGAGCCATGGCTAGGGCCGGATGCAAAATCGCAACTATCGGTGATCTATGAAAACGGCGTGCCGATGGGCATTAGCTCTTTGGTGCTTTCAACACAGCATCTGGACGAAAGCCTAAGTTCCGCCGATATCCGTGCGTTGGTAGAGCCATATATTCGCGAATCCGTGCCAGACGGGTGGCTGACAGCGGCCACTGAATGGCACGTAAACCCAACGGGTAAGTTCGTGATTGGCGGCCCTGACGGGGATGCGGGTTTGACCGGGCGTAAAATTATTGTGGACACATATGGCGGCGCAGCCCCCCATGGTGGTGGTGCGTTCTCTGGCAAAGACCCAACCAAGGTTGATCGTTCGGCGGCCTATGCGGCGCGTTATCTTGCCAAGAATGTGGTTGCGGCTGGCATGGCAGAACGCTGCACAATTCAGTTGAGCTATGCGATTGGTGTTAGCAAGCCATTGTCGATTTATGCCGATACGCATGGAACGGGTGATGTTGATCCGGCTGCAATTGAGCGTGCGGTTGATCAGGTTATGGATCTAACGCCTCGCGGTATTCGCGAGCATCTAGGCCTGAACAAACCGATCTATCAGCGCACCGCAGCCTATGGGCATTTTGGGCGTATGCCTGAGGCCGATGGCGGATTTAGTTGGGAGAAAACGGATCTGGCAGATGCTTTGGGGCGCGCTGTTTAATACGCAGTTACATGTTTGAAATTGCGACCGGGGCGATTGTCAGAAATGGCTGCCCCGGTCGTTTTCGTTTTCACAGGCCTTTGGTGCAGGGTGTTCATGGAAAAGATGCAAAACCCACACAATACCCGTTGGATATGAGGGTTTTGCCATTTTGCCTGTTTCGACACTTTGGTAATTCGCTTTAGGCTTTGGAAATGCAAGTGCGCCGTTTTTCGCGTTTCAGGTTGAGCGCATTAGGATCGCACCGCAAGATAGGAGGCATCATGCCCAAACTGATCATTTCTGTTTTGTTTCTCTTGCTCATGGGTCCTGCATATGCGGGTGATGC
>CAXIAD010000117.1:0-5644 GCA_964021645.1 uncultured Cognatishimia sp.
GCGGTGAATGGGACATGCGGATTTTCACCGATCAAACCTATGGCATTGAACATGTCGTGCTGATCAAGGGTGATATCACCACGCCAGAACCTGTTTTGGTGCGCACACATGCCTTGAACGAGGTGACTGACGTATTGGGTCTTGGCCCCAAGCCAGCGGATGAATTGCCGCGCGCCATGAATATCGTTGCCCAAGAGGGGCGAGGTGCCGTTTGTCTGTTCCGCGAGCCGCGTCACGCGCTATATTCCGATGAAGAAGCGGGGCCGCAAACGGTTAAGCAAACCGGGCTGGGCGCGCAAATTCTGTCAAAATTGGGCCTGCATGAGTTGGTCCTGTTAACGGATTCGCCAGAGACACGCTATGTCGGGTTGGACGCCTATGGGCTGACAATTACGGGCACACGGCCTATTCACGCTGGTTCAACATCTGCATCATCTTCGGAGGCTTAAATGGCTGGTACTGAACAACATTACATCATGCCCCCAGCGGTTTTCGATACGCCGGTGAAAATTTTGATCGTGGTTTCGCCCTATTACAAAGATATCGCGGACAATATGGTGGCGGGTGCTGTGGCCGCGATTGAGGCGTCGGGCGGGACATATGAGGTTGTTCAGGTGCCCGGTGCGCTGGAAATTCCTACTGCCATTGGCATCGCCGAACGCATGAGCAATTTTGACGGCTATGTGGCGCTGGGCTGTGTCATTCGCGGGGAGACCACGCATTATGATACAGTGTGCAATGACAGCAGCCGGGCGATCCAGATGCTGGGTTTGCAGGGATTGTGCATTGGCAATGGCATCCTGACAGTGGAAAATCGCCCCCAAGCCGAGGTGCGCGCTGATCCGGCTGATCAGAACAAAGGTGGCGGAGCTGCTGCTGCGGCCTTGCATCTTATTGCATTGGCTCGTAAGTGGGGCGGCCCGCGCAAGGGAGTCGGTTTTCTACCGGACTCTGAAGAGATCATTCTAGCGGGTGACAATAAGGGCAACCCCATCGCATGACTTCTGATCGCACCAGCAACCTATCTGGCAACGAAAAACGCAAACGCAAATCAGCGGCGCGGCTATATGCTGTGCAGGCGCTATATCAGATGGAGCAAACCGGGCAGACCTTTGATCAGGTTCGGATTGAGTTTCTAGACCACCGGTTTGGTGAAGTTTTCGAAGATCATGAGATGATTGACGGGGATGTTGATCTGTTCACGCAGCTGGTTGAAAATGCAGTGAACCATCAGGCGCAAATCGATCAGATGACGGATCGCGCCTTGGTGGCGAAATGGCCGATTGCACGGATTGACCCGACAATGCGTGGTTTGTTCCGCGCGGCGGGTGCCGAGATTACCCATGGCGATGCGCCGCCAAAAGTGGTTATCGCGGAATTCGTTGGTGTGGCTGTGGCGTTTTTCCCCGATGGGAAAGAAAGCAAGTTTGTGAATGCAGTGCTGGATCATATGGCCCGCGAGGCCAGACCCGACGCATTTTAACAGGCGAACCTGATCCAGCGGAGCGGCCTTAATGCGTTTCGAGAAAAATCGGCATCACTGCATTTCTTGAAACGTCCGCAATATTTATATGTCATGCAGCGTTTTCACATAACCCTGTATCAGGTTTATGTGAAAACGCTTTAAGGCCGCCCAGATTAGATTTCGTTCAGGCCACGAAGGCCTTGGGGGATGTCCCCCAAACCCCCATGTTGAGATGATGTTGTACCTCTGAGGCCGTTACGGTGAGGGTGGGGTTGGAATAACCCAATCTTCGCCGCGTCGTGTGGTGATATATTCTGGCCAGCGAAAGTGCAGGGGTGGTTCATAATCACAGAGCGGGGCGAGCCATTTATCCCCGCCGATGCCGCCACCTGTGCGTTCTTTAAATTCCGCCTGTGCGGCCTCCAGCATCCCACTATCCCCCAGACAATCCAGCGCCGTCATTGCGATGACCTGTGCGGCTGTTTGCACCATTGGGTCGATCGTGGCCGGATGACCGCCCATCGCGTTCATGGCCCATGCCGGATAGGGGCCACCTTGGAGAGCGGGGCGGCCAATATAGAGACGTACCGTGGGAGCGTGCCAGCAGAATTCGGTATAGTCATCAGAGGTGAAGTGCCGTTGCGTTGACGGCAGGGTTGCGCGCAGCTTGCTTTCGGCCTCTTGTGGCGATGTCAGTTCGGAAATCATTGGCAGGAAAGGCTCTGACATGGGAGCATGGCCAAGGTTGCGCTGGATATCTTGCGCAAAGGCAATCGCCTCACCTTCCCAAACGGGCGCACCGACGGTGGCGAGGTTATCATATGTTGCCTGCGCAAGCGCGTGATTGGCGAGGCCCGGACGGGATTTTGCCACCCAATGACGCCGCCATGTGCAATGGGTCAGTTGGGCCGCAGCCTCGGCGAAATGATCAAGGCCGCGGATGATGTGCTCTGCCTCTTCCACCTCGGATATACGGATGAAATACATGATCTGCGCGATCTGGGCGGGGATGTTATCGGCTGTTGCCTGCCCATGGCTCAGGATCGTCTCGTTCATGGACCAGCTTTGCCCCGGTGCCATGACATGTTCGCGCAAGGCCTTGGCGTTGTTGTACATTTGCATCATGGCATCGGTCGCGCCGGGCGCGCGGGCGCTGGCGTGGCTGGCGGGGATGGGGGAGCCTTGGCTGGCATCATCTGCATCCGTCATCCATGTTTCAGGTGTCTCGCAGGTGAATTCATAAACGACGCCGTAGCCGACCCCGCAATGGGTATCCCAGCGCACGGTATTGCAAAGGGGCGCCATGTAAAACGGGTGAAAACTGATCGCGGCATCCAGATCATCGTAATAGCCCGCCGCGGCGTGGATGGGCTTGGAACCGCGCACCTTTTCCGCCGGCTCACCAAAGAATTTGAGCCGCCCCTTGATGCCATGTTTTTCCATCGCAGCCTTGGTCGCCAGAAACCCACCAAGGGCTGCCATGCCTAGGGCCGAATGCGGATCAGTATGGCCGCCTGCATGGGGGGATAGCCCTGCGCGCGGGGCCTGATGTGGCTCTGCGGCCTGACAATTGCCGGGGATGCCGTCATATTCGGCATAACCCCCGATGGTCGGCCCTTCACCGTTATCCCACGTCGCGCAAAAGGCCGTGGGCATCCCTGCCGAGCCTTCCTCGACGGTGAAGCCCTCGCTGCGAAGCAGATCGACGTAATAGTCACAGCTTTTGTATTCACGCCATGCGGTTTCGCCAAAATCCCAGATGGCGCGTGTCCAGTCTGATAGTTCGGATTTGCGGGCCTTAACGGTGGCGCGCGCGGTGGCCTTTGCGTCTTGCATAATGGGTCTCCCTTTGCGGGAACCTTAGCCGGGGCCAAAGCGATTGCAAGCTTATCTGCGCATGCTGTGCGCCTATTCAAACACCGATAGAATTTGCTCAAGCGGCTTCTTGATTTGGGCAACAGATGGGATTGTCGCATCAGCAGAAGGGTGCCCCACCGCAAGGATCATCACAGGCTTTTCCGAGGCGGGCCTGCCAAGCGCATCATTCAGAAATTTCATCGGGTTGGGTGTGTGGGTCAACATCACCAACCCGGCCTTGTGCAAGGCGGTGATCAGAAATCCTGTGGCGATGCCCACGCTTTCGGGCACGTAGTAGTTTTTATAGCGCGTGCCATCGGCAAATTCGCCGTACCGCTGGGCGAAAATAACGATCAGCCAAGGGGCAATTTCCAGATGGGGCTTCTCGGCATCGGTGCCGATGGGTTCCAGCGCCTTGATCCATTCATCCCCCCCGCCACCGGCATAAAACTTGCGCTCTTCCTCTTCGGCCTCGGCCCGGATGCGCGCCTTGAGCGCGGGGTTGGCAATCGCGACAAATTTCCAAGGCTGATGATTGGCCCCAGAGGGCGCAAGACCCGCCGTGCGCACGCAGGTTTCGATGATATCGCGTGATACCGCCCTGTCTGAAAAATCCCGCACTGTATGGCGGGTTGTCATCACCGCGTGAAAGGCATCTGCCGCCGCACGCATGTCTTCATCGCTCAGACTGGTGTGATCCGACAGGGGAACGGGTTCAAATTTCAATTCATCGCGTGCAAACATAATCGCCTCCGGTTTTGTCACACCCTATGGGGCAGTTTGCCAAAGGGAAAGGCCGGGCACAGAATGCACGGCCTTCATTTTTGGGTCAGGGTTTTGATTTTGGCATTTGGACCGAGGTTAAGACCCTAGACAGCATGCTCATATAGATTGCCAAGATGACCATGCCATCCCTTATCCAGCGCAAGCACAAGGCCAAACCCGTCCACATCCGTCGGCAATCCACTATGGGTAAGCGTCAGGCGAGTGCCACCGGGGGCGCTCTCAAGATGCCATTCAACCGTGGTCATAGCGCCTGCCATGGGGCCGATGGTGAAATCCCATTTCATATAGTCATGCGGCTGGCTGACGATCACCTTGCCCCAGCACATGCGATCGCCATCTTTCTGGCTGCTCAGGGTGTAATCCTTGCCCTCACTCAGATCACTATCGGCAGGGTGAAACCAGCGGCCCAACAGCTCTGCTTTGGTTAGGAATTCCCAAACGCGCGCCTTATCGGCCTTTACGTATATGGATTTACGTAGGGTGGTATCAGTCATTGTGCGTATCCTCTTGTTCTATTGCAGATTTCAGATCCCCAAGGCGGGCATCCCAGAATTGATCAAACCATCCCAGCCAATCCATCACCGGGCGCAAGGCATCAGCATTTAGCGCGTTGAACCGCTCGCGCCCCTTGGCCCGTACGGTGATCAACCCCCCGTCACTTAGGACGGTAAGGTGTTTTTTGACCGCGGCGCGGGTCATATCAAAATGGCCTGACACCTCGGCGATGGTCATTTCTTGTGCGCCCAGCATTTTCAAAATGTCGCGCCGTGTCGGGTCAGCAAGCGCACGAAAGGTGGGCTGCATATCGGGCAGCATGTCGGGAGCCATGGGGTGTCCTTTGTGAAACCATTTGGTATTCCTTTTATATGATACCAAATGGTTTCACGTCAAGGGAAATTATAGGCGCAGACATCATCCTTGCGCCCCTGTACCGCGCCAAGGCCGGATCAGAGGGCATCCAGAACTGTATGATTTCACTATTGCAGTCCTCATCTGTGCAACAAACTGCGGGCTTTCTGGACAAATGCCGCCACTTGTGGAATGCACGGCCCGAACACGGAGATTGATATGACCACCACACGTTTCGCCCCGTCACCGACGGGTTATATCCATGTAGGTAACCTGCGCACGGCGCTGATGAACTATCTCATCGCGCGCAAATCCGGCGGGACATTTATCCTGCGGATTGATGATACGGACGCTGAGCGTTCCAAGCAGGAATATGTGGATGGCATCCAACAAGATCTGGAATGGCTGGGCCTGACGTGGGACCGCATCGAATACCAATCCAAGCGGCTGGACCGCTATGAGGATGCCGCGCAAAAACTGCGTGACATGGATCGTTTCTATGAATGCTTTGAAACCCCGGTAGAGCTGGACCTGAAGCGCAAGAAACAGCTGAATATGGGCAATCCGCCTGTCTATGACCGCGCGATGCATGCCCTGTCTGCGGATGAGAAATCAGCGTTGCGTGATGAGCGTGGTGCAGGCCACTGGCGTTTTCTGTTGGATCAACACCGCATTGAATGGACCGAT
>CAXIAD010000118.1:0-5134 GCA_964021645.1 uncultured Cognatishimia sp.
TCTGACTGCGTGGGTTAGCGGATCAGATTTGGGCGAATGCGCAGGCGGGGACGCGAGTTGCTGGGCAGGTGTTTGTTCAGGTGTCTGTTGGCCCAGCCAAAGAGCGAGATCACCACCAGAGTTAGCAGGATGAAATAGCCTGCGAGGATTGGGTAGGGGATAAAGGGGTTGAAGGTTTTGTCGGCGAAATAGCTGGCGTAATATAGCGCATCGCCCTTTTGGCGCCACGCGGGGAAGCTGGTGAAATAGACCAGCGTGGTGGCGTGAAAGAGGAAGATCGCCTCGTTCGTGTAGGCGGGCCATGCGAGGCGCATCATGGTGGGAAAGGTGATGCGGCGAAAGCGGGTCCAGCCGATGAGACCATAGGCGTCTGCGGCCTCTGTATCGCCCTTGGGAATGGAGAGGAGCGCGCCGTAGAAAATCTCTCCGGTATAGGCGGAGGTGTTGAAGAACAGCACAACCAGCGCCCCGAGCCATGCGGAGGTGAAGGGGTCAAAGATGGGAGACACGCTCTTGAGGCTGAGAAAGAGGAAATAGGCAAAGAAGAATTGGATGAACAGCGGGCTGCCACGGAAGATAAAGATGAACCATTCCGATGATTTGCGCAGCAGGGTGTTGGAGCTTGCCTTGCCGACGGCGAGGGCGGTGGCGAGAAAAAAGCCGGCAATCAGGGCGAGCACGCCAAAGTAGATATTCCAGATCATGCCGGAGCCGATCAGGGTGAATTGCTCGCATAGGGTGAAATCATTGCGCGGGAGCAGGCGTTCGCCGTAGCCAAGCGAGCGGAAGGCGTAGGATTGGATGGTTTCAAGACAACTCATGCCGCTTTCCTTTGTGCTTCGCCGCCAGAGGTGGCTTGTCCGCGGGTGAGGCGGCGCATGATGCGGTCGGTCGCGATCTCGGATATGCGGGTGAAACCGAGGTAGAATACCAAGAGCGCAAAGAAGTACCACATGCGCCAATCGCCATGCGGGTAGTCGGTGAAGCGGGCGGTTTTGGAGCCGCCAAGCTCGCGTGCCCAATAGACGATATCCTCGACACCTAGCAGGAAGAGGAGCGGGGTTGCCTTGATCAGAACCATCCAGAGGTTGGACAGGCCGGGCAGGGCGAAAACCCACATTTGCGGCACCATGATGCGCCAAAAGGTCTGGCGGGGGGACATGCCGTAGGCCTCGGCTGTTTCGAGCTGGCCACGGGGCACGGCGCGCATGGCTCCAAAGATCACATTGGCCGCAAAGGCCCCGAAAACAATGGCAAAAGTCAGAACCGCCAGAAAGAAACCATAGGTTTCGTGTACCCATTGCGGTGAAGTGCCAAGGGGCAGTTTGGCCGCGGTGCAGACGACAAAATCGCTGCCTTGGCGAATGGGTTCATCCCAATCGGGGCATTTCCATTTGTGGCGCAGATACTCAATGATTTGGTCCAGCGCGATGACAAAAAACAGAAAGAACGCAATGTCAGGCACGCCGCGTACAATGGCGATATAGGTCTTGCCGATCCACCGGATCGGGGCAAAGCCTGCGCGTGCGGCCATGGCGCCAAGAAAGCCAAACCCAAGAGCCGTGGGCGCTGTGATCGCCAGCAACAGCAGGACCGTCCCAAAGGAAATGTAAAAGCCCATATGCTTACCTGTGGTGAGGTAGCACGACAGCCACTGCAAGCCTTCTAGCGTGGCGGGGTCTGAACAATATCCAAAAATGACGGGCCTCGTGATGTTGGCGTGAGGGAAAATTTGACGAAAGATGGTAAAAGCGGGCCAGACTTGTTGCAGCTGGCCCGCCTTTTAGACGTTTAGAAGGTCGCCGAACCGGGCAACCATTTGGTGATCAAAGTGTTCAAAGAGCCGTCGGCCTTCATAGAGTCCACAGCTGCGGAGAATTTGTCACGCAGAGCTGTATCGCTTTCACGAAAACCCATGCCGATGCCGCCGCCCAGCATGACGTCTTCGCCAACCAGGGAGATATCTGCATTTTCGGCTGCGAAGGGTTCGAGGAACGCTTTGTCAGCTAGAACCGCGTCGGCCTCGCCGTTACGAACAGCAGCAATGGTTTCGTCGGGTGTGGCGAATTCAACCAATGTCGCACCAGCCATTGAGGCAACGTGGCTGGCCTGAATGGTGGAAGCCTGCGCCGCAATCACGGCGTTTGCCAGATCTACGTCAGCAGAAAGCGCCAAATAGGCGGATGGATCAGGCTGTGTGTAGTTGGAGGTGAAGTCGATGACTTCTTCGCGCTCTGCTGTGATGGACATGCCGGCGATGATCGCGTCATAGTTGCCAGAAACGAGATTAGGGATGATTGAATCCCATTCGTTTGTGACCCACTCGCAGGTCAGGCCAGCGCGTTTGCACAGCTCGTCGCCCAGCTCACGCTCAAATCCGTCAACTTCGCCAGCGTCGTTCACGAAGTTATAGGGAGGGTATGCGCCCTCTGTTCCCAAGCGGATGGTGTCGGCCATGGCAAGACCAGCAGTCAGGGCCAACGCGGCCGTAGTGATGATAAGATTTTTCATTGTTACCTCTTCTATTTTTTGGACTTTTGGTGGTCGTTTTTTTAGGCGTGCACAGTCGAACTTAGGAACTGTTGCAGCCGTTCTGATTTGGGTGAGCCAAAGAGTGTTTTGGGATCACCTTCTTCTTCGATCAACCCTTGATGCAAAAACACAACGTGGTTTGAGACATCATGGGCCATCTTCATGTCATGCGTTACGATAAGCATGGTGCGGCCCTCTTCGGCCAATGCTTTGATAACGCGGACAACTTCTTGTTCTAACTCGGGGTCGAGTGCGGAGGTCGGCTCGTCAAACAGCAGGGCCTCAGGCTCCATACACAGGCCACGCGCAATGGCGGCACGTTGCTGTTGCCCGCCAGACAATTGAGCAGGGTAAACATCACATTTGTCGCCAATACCAACCTTGGCCAGATATTTGCGTGCGCTGTCTTCGACCTCGGCGCGGTCGCGGCCCTGCACGGTAACCGGGGCCTCCATCACGTTTTGCAGGATGGTCATATGCGCCCATAGGTTGAATTGCTGAAACACCATCGACAGGTTGGTACGAATGCGAATGACCTGTTTGGTGTCTGCGGGTTGACGATTAAGCCCGGTGCCTTTCCAGGTCACTGGTTCGCCTTTAAAAAGGATATCGCCCTGCTGGCTATCCTCTAGCAGGTTGGCACAGCGCAGGATGGTGGATTTGCCAGAACCGGATGAGCCGATCAGGGAGACAACGTCGCCCTTATGGGCGGTAATATCGACGCCCTTTATGACCTCAAGTTCGCCATAGGCCTTGTGCAGGTTGCGGATCTGAAGAACTGGGGTTTGATTTGGCAAGGGCAGCGCATCCAATTTATCAACTTTGTGGGGGGCAATTGGAACGAAAATTTAAGCAAATGCAACTTTCAATCCGGGTGACGCAGGGTGAAGTTGTACGTTTCGGAAGGTGAATTGTGCAAAATGGCGGTTTGAAGGCTTCGAATCGGAAGTGGAGCCGTTTTCGCAGGCTTGTTACGCTGATCATGGAGGGGGCGG
Source organism: uncultured Cognatishimia sp. (assembly GCA_964021645.1). Classification (GTDB taxonomy): domain Bacteria; phylum Pseudomonadota; class Alphaproteobacteria; order Rhodobacterales; family Rhodobacteraceae; genus CANLDA01. The sequence continues at coordinate 3,528 of CAXIAD010000118.1, forward strand.
CGGTGTTGGTATCGCAAGATAAGCCGCGGCAGGAATTTCAACAATATCGTGAAGGTGCAGCAGGGCGCGATCCGCAGGGTTGATTGCGTGAATGGCGAATTTGATCGCAGCAAAGAGCGGGGCAGGATCACGGTTTTTTGCAGTGATAAAGGGCAAGGTCGGGGTGGGGGGCGTTTGGTCGATCACAATCAGGTCTTGGGCGAATGTATCGTATTTCTGGATCAAGGCCCAAGTGAGCGCGTCAAGGCTGGCGATATCGGCCCTTTTGTCTGCCACAGCTTGGGCGGAATGGGCGTGGCCGCCGGTTTCCAGGTAGGTGTCGAAATGCACGTTATGAGAGAGCGCGTGGCATTGTGGAGCTGCCCACCCTGATTGCGACACGGGTTCATTATAGGCAAAGCGGTGCCCGGAGAAATCGCTGAGGGTTTTGCCGGCGTTATCCTTGTGGGCGACAAAGATTGATCGGTAGTGGCCCGGGGGGCAATCTGGCAGGCCATAATCCGGGGTGCCGATGAGTGTCACCTTGTCGTGCAGGCGGGTGCGGTAGGGCATGCCGCAGGTCTGTGAAAATAGCAGGTCGGGGCTGTGCCAGACCTGCCAGAAATCGACATCACGGGTCAGCTTTGTTGGGCCAAAGCCAAGGGATGCGCGGATTGCCTGCCACAAGCGATCATTGGCAGCGGCAGTTTCGGGGCGATCATACATGCCAAGGTGGGCGATCATTCGGATTTGGCCACTCTTTGACGGGCGAGGGCGCTGTCGCGGTCATTGACGCCGAGAAGGTTTGCGGTGAGGCGCAGCAGGCTGTCTTCGGCGGCGTCGCGTTCACCATCGGCCAGCACAACCTGCCAGAGCGATTCAACCACCCCGACACGGTCCACATGGGGCACGGCATCTTTGATCGCGCGGGTAAAGCGCACGGTATCCGGGGCCTCTGTCTCAAGGGTTTCGGCCTGCGCGCGCAGCTCAGTTGCCTCGGTAGCGGTGAGGTCATAGCGGGCGACGGTGATGCGGTCGATGCGGGCAACCTCTTGGGCGGCGTAATCCCCATCAGAGCGCGCGATACGCACAAGCAGGGCTGTGAGGGCAAGGCGGGCATCCGCATCCGGCAAAGTGGCAGGAGTGGCTGTGGTGAGGCGTTTGAGAAAATCAGCGAACATGGGAACCTGTCTGGTTTTGGAACTAGGATGGATGGGAAGGGCGTGTCACGGTGCGGGGCTGTCGGCGGGATCAATACCCATGATACGTTCGATTTCGTGCAGGGTGGCGTCTTCTTCGGGGGTGTCTTGTCCGTCGGCTAAAATGACCTGCCACAGCGATTGAACCACCTCAAGGCGGTGGGCGTAATCCACATGTTGGCGGATGATCAGCGCGAAATCCGGCGTGCCGGGGGCCTGGGCCTCTAGCTTTTCGCAAGTGGCGCGCATTTTGGCGGCCTCAATCGGTTTTAGGCCAAAGGAGGCGGAAAGGATGCGATCAATCTCGCCAATTTCGGAAGCATGATAATCACGGTCAGATTTAGCCACACGCACCATCAGCGCGCCAAGCGCCAGTTTGTCGTCGGGTTCAGGCAAAGGTTGCGGGGCCTTGGGCTTACCTTTTAGACG
>CAXIAD010000119.1:0-5117 GCA_964021645.1 uncultured Cognatishimia sp.
GGCGCTGTGGGGTGTACGAAATTCGATATTCGGTAAATGGGGGCGAGGTGCTGCAATGGCCCGTGCCTGAGTGTGATCCCGCCACTGCGACGCCGGGCTATATCCCTCCAGAAGCCAACATATATGCCAGTTTCCCACTGAAATCTGTCGAAAACATCGCGATCGAGTTGTTGTATGATGATCTTAGTGTTGACAGCGCCACCTATGAGCGCATGTCAATTCTGATGCCCTAGCGTGGTAAATGGCGAACTCAGAAATCGAAACTGCGTTGGGGAGGGAAATACTCTTTGATGACTTGCGCGCTGTCACTTGCGTTGGTGAGGGGGGCGACGTTGTGAAAGTTGAACTGACCATCCCAGCGGGTTCCTAGGGTCTGTTGTGCCAGTTCGATGTCGATCTCATAGCGCAACCAGTCGATGATTTCTGTCTGGGACAAGACAACAGGCATGCGGTGATGGATGTGGTCAATCTGCGACAATGCCGGGCGGGTGATGATCGCGACACTTTGATCGTGCCTATTATTCCCTCCCGAAATTCCAGTGAACCCCGCAAAGAAATTCACCTCTGCGTTGCTATTAATGGAAATATAATTTGGCTGCTTACGCCCGCTTTCTTTGGTCCATTCAAAATACCCGAGAGCCGGAATGATACACCGGTTATGGGCCCACGCATTAGCCCAAAATCTATTGTTCTCTATTTTGGCATTGATGATTGGGGCAGGGGAGTCTGTGCGGTTAATCTGCCAACGCGCGCTGGATATTTCGAACGCGCTATCCGCAGTATCAATCACCATTACCTGATCAGTGGGACGAATGTGGTACCCCATTTTGTGATCAGCGGTCTGCGTATTTATTGACACAGGTTCGCCTATCACATCCCTGACAATTTTTGCCATCTGTGCTTGGGTGAAATTTCCGGCTGCAAATCGACCACACATGCCCAACAATTACGCGATTACCTTTGAAACTCAATGGGGGTCCAAACTTGAGTTGGGTTATTGCAAAATCTGGTTGTTTCGCCCACTCTTTGGATTAAGAACAGAAGGCGAAACTAGTTTTTGTAATGGATACCAAATCTAGAGATCAATTTCCAAGTGCGGGACGCCGTTACTGGTGCATTCTTCAGTGTGGCCTTTGGGGCCGATCACACCCTTAATGCGCTTGCGATAGTTTGAGAAGCTGTCGAATGTGACAACATCAATGGCCTCATCCAAATCCAGCTTTATCTGAAACCATCCCGGCCTTAGCTGTGTTGCATCCACAATTGTCGCGTTAAAGGGGTGCGACAAATACCTGCCACAGACCCTGCTACCCGCGACCCAATCTTGGGGTGCAGGGGTTCTGATTTTGGAAGACAGTGTATTCCAATCCCGATAGCCAAGCCCCTGTGCCACAAGCTCCAAGGAGCGAGCGTGCCCAACTTTGACGCCTTTGTCAGCCAATTGCTTGCGCAACGCTTTGGCCCGTGTTTTTGCTTCGGTTGGTGTTGGTAGAGGCTCATTCATAGCGGCTCTCCAATTGCAATAAGTACCGTGCTGTATCGGTAAATACGGTGGTTTGGGTATTGGTCATATCCCACATTCCTCAAGCTACATCGCGCAAAATAGGATGGGGCCCGCATTACCATCCGCGCGAAATGCGGAAGACATGTTTTGAGATAACATTTGCAAAACTTAACCAAGACAAAGTGTCAGCGGGAGGCGGGCGTTTGCAGCCTACCGGTGATTTATGGGCGTTTCAAAGCGAAGTCAACAATGTGTACAGGGATCATGCGCTTTGAGCGCGGATCGCGGAGCCTGCGGCCCAACCAGAGGACCACGCCCATTGAAAATTGAAACCCCCGAGCCAACCTGTGACGTCGACGGCCTCACCTATGGCATATAGGCCGGGCACTGATTTCGCCTCCATGGTTTTGGAAGAAAGGGCATCTGTGTCGATGCCCCCCAGTGTGACCTCAGCGGTGCGGTAGCCTTCGGTGCCCGCGGGCGTGACTGCCCAATTGGTCAATGCCGACGTAAGAGTTGTTAACGCGGCATCACTTTGGTCTGCGAGGTTGCCTTTTAGGGCAAGTGTGGTTGCAATGTGATCTGCAAGGCGACTGGGAAGCAGCTGTGTAAGGTGGGTCGTAAGATTGCGTCGTCCGTCGGTTTGGCGACGCTGGCGCAGCTCGGCCATTAGATCGGTATCTGGGAAGAAGTTAATGCTGATAGGCTGCCCTTCGTGCCAATATGAACTGATTTGCAAAATGGCAGGACCAGAGAGGCCACGGTGGGTGAATAACATGGCCTCATCAAAACTAGTGCTGTTTGCAGTTATACGGACCGGGCGGGCAACACCTGCCAATGGCGTGTACCGACCATCGGGAAAGGTAAAGGGCACAAGGCCCGCGCGGGTGTCGATCAAAGGTAAATTAAACTGGCCGGCGATGTCATAGGCCAGTCCGGTCGCCCCCATTTTCGGGATAGATTTACCGCCAGTGGCCAGCACCAAATTGCGCGCTGTAAGTGTTTTGGTCTGCCCGTCGGTTTCAACTTTGACGCTGAAGCCCGCGGAAATAGGGGCAACGCTGATGATTTTTGTCTTGAGGCGTAACTCTGCCCCGGCCAAGCGCAGCTCTGCCAACAGCATCGCGATGATCTCTTTGGCAGAGGTGTCGCAGAAAAGCTGGCCCAAGGTTTTCTCATGATAGGCAATGCCGTGTCGGTTCACGAGATCAAGGAAATCCCATTGGGTGTAGCGCTTCAGGGCGCTTTTGCAGAAATGCGGGTTTTGTGACAGGAAATTCTGTGGCCCTGCATAGAGATTGGTGAAGTTACAGCGCCCACCGCCAGAGATACGGATTTTCTCTCCCGGTGCTTTTGCATGATCCAAGAGGAGTGTACCGGGTCCAGCGTGTGCGGCGCACATGAGGCCAGCGGCGCCAGCGCCAAGGATGATGGTGTTATACTGCATGTGCGGCCTTTGCCCCAAGGGGTCGTCTACGTCAAGCTTTGCCATGCGTAGGCGGCACTGTTCGGAAATCCGCGCACATCGCGCAGAGTGCTTTCCTAAAGTGTGTTCCAGTGCTAGAATGAAAATTAGACCCGGAAAACCGGGCGTTTTGAGGCAGAATTCGGCGGTATTTCCGATGACAGATATGATTTATGGGACGCTCCCGGTCAGGGATGGCGAACCCGTTCTACCTAAGTGGTGGCGCACACTCGACAAATTGTCGATGACCTGCATTTTGATGCTATTCGGTGTCGGAATTTTGCTGGGGCTGGCGGCGTCGGTGCCATTGGCTGAGCGAAATGGGTTTGAGCCGTTCCACTATGTGGGCCGTCAGGTGTTGTTTGGCAGCATGGCGATGGTGGCGATGCTCGTGACCTCGATGATGGGGCCGTTGATGGTGCGACGATTGGCTGTGATCGGGTTTTTGCTAACCTTTATTGCGCTTCTGGGCTTGCCGTTCTTTGGTACGGATTTTGGAAAAGGCGCTGTGCGGTGGTATTCTCTTGGCTTTGGTTCGATGCAACCTTCAGAGTTTTTGAAACCCGGTTTTGTTGTGGTTTCCGCGTGGCTTATGGCCTCTAGCCAAGAAATTAATGGGCCGCCGGGGCGATTATGGTCGTTCATGTTGGCACTGACAATCGCTGTGGTGCTGGTGATGCAACCAGATTTTGGACAGGCGTGCTTGGTGTTGTTCGGTTGGGGTGTGATGTATTTTGTTGCTGGCGCGCCGATGGTGTTGTTGGTGGCGATGGCTGCATTGGTGATCGCTGGCGGAATGTTGGCCTATGGTAATTCCGAGCATTTTGCCCGCCGCATTGACGGCTATCTAAGTGCGGATGTCGATCCAACCACGCAGCTTGGCTATGCGAGTAATGCAATCCGAGAAGGCGGGTTTTTTGGGGTTGGTGTTGGTGAGGGACAGGTGAAATGGAGCCTGCCTGATGCGCATACAGATTTCATCATCGCAGTGGCGGCTGAGGAATACGGGCTGGTATTAGTGATGGTCATCATCGCTCTTTATGCGCTGGTAGTTGTGCGTTCGTTCTTGCGATTGATGCGCGAGCGTGATCCATTCATCGGCCTCGCAGGAACGGGGCTTGCAGCGATGTTTGGCGTGCAGGCGATGATCAATATGGGTGTCGCGGTGCGGCTTTTGCCCGCCAAAGGCATGACGCTGCCTTTTGTCAGCTATGGCGGTTCGTCTGTGATTGCATCAGGGCTTGCGATTGGGATGCTTTTGGCGTTTACGCGCAGCCGCCCACAGGGCGAAATCGGTGATATTCTTCGGGGACGTAAGAGATGACAAAACAACCGCTGCTGGTTATTGCTGCTGGTGGAACCGGGGGGCACATGTTCCCTGCGCAGGCACTGGCAGAGGCGATGTTGCGCAAGGGTTGGCGTGTCAAACTTAGTACTGATGCCCGTGGCGCACGTTATGTCGGCGGCTTCCCACATTCTGTAGAAATAGAGCAAATCGCCAGCGCGACCTTCGCGCGAGGTGGTATTTTGGCCAAGGCCATGGTTCCGCTGCGTATTTTGAGCGGTGTTTTTGGCGCATGGCGCAAGCTACGACGGGATCGGCCAACGGCGGTTGTTGGCTTTGGAGGTTATCCAACCATTCCGGCCATGACGGCAGCGTGGCTGATGAAATTGCCCCGAATGATCCACGAACAAAACGGCGTTCTGGGTCGCGTGAATGCGCGTTTTTCCAGCCGTGTAGATGCCGTGGCCTGCGGCACATGGCCGACTGAGCTACCTGATGGGATTGAGGGCATACATGTGGGCAATCCGGTGCGCGCATCGGTCTTGGATCGCGCCGGGGCTGGGTACATCACGCCCGGCGATTATCCGATGTCATTGCTGGTCATCGGTGGCTCACAAGGCGCGCGCGCACTAAGTGATACCGTGCCGGGTGCCATAGCAATGTTGCCAGAAGAGATGCTGCGAAATATTCGTGTCAGCCATCAGGCACGTGAAGAAGATTTAACCCGCGTTGGTCAGTTTTACGCCGATCATGGGATCACAGCCGAGGTGGCCCCGTTTTTCCATGACGTTCCGGCACGGATGAGCGAGGCCCAATTGGTGATTTCGCGCGCTGGTGCGTCCTCTGTAGCGGACATTTCGGTG
>CAXIAD010000120.1:0-5016 GCA_964021645.1 uncultured Cognatishimia sp.
TTTTGACATTGAATCCTCTGGCATAGATGTCGACAAAACATCTCTGACTTTGGGTGCGTCTTACCAATTTTAAATGTCTGCAGGCGCATTGCATGCCGCAATTTGATCCAAGGTTGGGCCGACGTTGATGTTGCCCCAACCGAATCTCTCTCAAATGCGTTCTAAACATCATTCCAACCCGGTCATCTAGATGCCGGAATGAAGGCCGCGTAAACCAACACGCGATTCAATTACCCATTAGGAGAATACGAATGGAACCGACATCAATAATCTCATTCACTGGCATGATCGTAAGCGCATGCATCATAGGTGGTTCAGTATATTCGGGTCTGGTGAAACTAGCGGAGGCTGTCGGCAATCTTGACAAGCAAGCGGATGATCAACGCCAGTCGCCCAAGAATGCCAAATCCCAACTTGCAAACTATCTGGAGTAAGGCCAATTTTTACGTTGGGTTTCACAGGGCCTCGCAACTATGAACGATGTCGGTTTAGGCTTCACTTTCAAACAGTTGAAGAACCAAGACGTCGTTATTACTCACCATGGAAAACAGGCGACTACGCTTCGCAATGATAAAGCGAAATGGTTTCTGGAAGAAATGAACGAGCTATCCTTTGAAGCACAGCAGCAAGAAATGGCGCGACTGACCGGAAACTACAGGCGCGGAAATGAGCGAACCGCGAAAAACCACCCACGAAATCGCTAGTCTGCTAAAGGTTTGTTGAATTCCGTAGCAGAGTTTGAGGTTAGGATTGTCCTCGAGCTGAAAATTCGACGGCTGATCCTCTCTGCGGCCTGCGGGAATGGCGGTTCCTTTCGCTGCAGAGCGGCACCAAGTCTCTGGCTCACACAGCTAGTTTTACGCTGCGAGCGCACGCAGCCAGATTCTGACACTTCTGCAATGGGCTCACTGCGGACATTGTTAATAGGTTCCCCGTATCAGCGACCGCGGATGCGGGGGTCTAGGGCGTCGCGCAGGCCGTCGCCGAGGTAGTTCACGCTGAGCACTGTGAGGGAGATGGCGATGCCGGGCCAGAACACCCGTGAGGGGTATTGTTGCAGGTAGTCGGTGGCATCAAACAGCAGGCGGCCCCATGTGGGGAAATCTGGTGGGAAGCCAAGACCGAGGAAGGACAGCGCGCTTTCGGTGATGATGGCGTTGGCAATGCCGAGTGTGGCCGAGACCATGATCGGGGACATCACATTGGGCAGGATGTGCCGAGTGATCAGGTGCACGTTTTTGGTGCCGATGGAGCGGGCGGCGAGCACGAATTCGCGCTCCTTTAGGGCGAGAACATCGCCGCGCACGATCCGGGCTGTGGGCATCCAGCTGGTGATGCCAATGGCAATAACAATCAGGATAAAGATGCCGTTTTCAGGGCCAAATGCGGTGTTCAGGGGCTGACGGAACAGCATCATCATCACGAGCAGGAGAGGCAGCAAGGGCAGGGCGAGGAAGAGGTCAGTCAGGCGCATCAATGGGCCGTCCAACCGTTTGAAAAAGCCCGAGACAACGCCGACAAACCCGCCAAGGAACAGCGCCAGCAGCATGGCTGTGAGGCCAACGGCAATAGAGGTTTGCCCACCTGCAATCATGCGCGCAAAGATATCACGGCCCAACTGGTCGGTGCCCATGGGGTGGGCGAGGCTTGATCCCTGATTACGGGCGCGAATGTCGATATAGGTCGCATCAATCGACCAGACCAGCGGCCCCAGAAAGACCACGGCCACGATCAGGATAAAGATGATGGCCCCAAGCAGCGCGCCTTTGTGGGTTTTGAACTGATCCCAGACATCCAGCCATTGATTGCGAGGCGGGGCAGTGGGGATAGGGTTTGACAGATCAGTCATAGCGGATCCTCGGGTCTAGAACGCCGTAGAGAACGTCTGCGATGAGATTGAAGAGGACAATGAGGACGGCGAACATAAAGATCAGCGTCTGCACCATGGGAAGGTCATTGGCCTGAATGGCGGTGATCAGGAGTTGGCCGATGCCGTTTACCTTGAACACTTGTTCGGTGATGATCGCACCGCCAAAGATCGCGGGCACGCCGAGGGCGATAACGGTCACAACGGGGATCATGGAGTTGCGCAGCACATGTACAAGGACGACGACGCGCTCCCCCAGCCCTTTGGCGCGGGCGGTGCGCACGTAGTCCTGGTTCAGGTTATCCAGCATGGAGGCGCGCATGAAGCGGCTGATCTGGGCGGTGATTTGCAAGGCGAGCACCATGACCGGCATGATCATTTGGCGCAGCTGCACAACGAAGCTTTCCCAGTCGGTGACCTTATGGGTGGTGTCATAGATAGAGGGTAGCCAGCCAAGGTGCACCGAAAAGATCACGATGACAAAGACGCCGCTAAAGAAGGGAGGGACGGAGTAGCCAACCATCGACACAAATGTACCGACCTGATCAAACACCGAATATTGGCGATATGCTGAGTAGATGCCGATAGGAATGGCGATCAGGATGCCGACAACATAGGCAACGCCAACAACCCAGAGAGTTTGGGGAATGCGCTGCACAACGATGTCCATCACCGGAGAGCGGGTTTGCCAGCTGATGACGCGCAGTTTGCCCTCGGCGAAGGTGGTGTGGAAAATCGAGTCGATCAGAACTTGGGGTTCGATCCAGAAGAACTGTACGATCCATTTCCAAAACCGGATGTAGGCAGGTTCGCCCAGACCAAGTGCGAGGCGCATTTTCTCTTTGACGTCCGGGGGGACGGTCAGGGGCACCTGGGCCATTGGGTCACCCGGTGCCAGCTCTAGCAGCATAAAAATGACGAGGCTGATAAACAAAAGCGTCGGTACGGCGAGGACAAGTCGTCGAATCGTGAAAGTCAGCATAAGTGGCGCCTTTGTACGTCAGTCTAAGGTAGGGAAGGCCCAAGGCGGAGACATCCGTCTTGGGCCAAGATTAGATGCGGGCGAACCCGCAGTCTGATTTATTTGACACGATACCAATCGGCAGCGTTCCAGATTTCAGAGTCCCAGACGTTTAGAATAACGCCACCCAAGCTGTTGGCATGGGCCGAAACACGTCCACGGTGAACAAGGGGCACGATGGTATAGCTATCACGTGTCACCATGTTGTTCATCTTGATCGCGATTTCGCCGCGCTTGGCCAAATCACCTGTGCCTGCAAGCTCATCAATCAGAGCATCATAAGCCGGATCACAGAACCGGTTGATGTTCTCACCCTGCCACTGGCTTTCAGGTTTTGGTTCGCCACCACAACGGTAGGCTGCCAGATACTGCTGAGGATCGGTGCCGGAGAAGGTGTTGGCATACATTTCCACGTCAGCATAGAATTTCTGGAAGGTGTCAGGTGAACCGGGATCACCACCAAAGAAGACCGACGCAGACAGGTTGCGCAATTCGGTTTCAACACCGAGCTCGCTCCACCACTGTTTGATCAAGGCTTGGAAATCCTGACGCACGGCGTTGGTTGATGTTTGATACAGGATCGACAGACGCACGCCGTCTTTGGCGCGGATACCGTCAGAACCTTTTACCCAACCAGCCGCTTCGAGCAATGCATTGGCGCCCGCGATGTCCTGATTAACGCAGTAATCGTTGTTTGCCGCATAGAGATCAGGTGAAGGCACGAGGTCACAGGCGATTTTGCCCGCTTTGCCGTAACCGATTTCAACCAAAAGCGCGCGGTCGATTGCCATAGACAACGCCTTGCGGACATTGATGTCTGACAGGAACGGGTGCGGTGCCTTGACGGTTGCACGTGTATCGGCGTCCAAGCTTGGGCTTGGGTCAGTCAGGTTCATTTCCAGACGTTCGACCAGTGGACCAAAGCCTGCGACAGCTTTGCCTTTGCCGCCTGCTTCCATTGCGGCGATCACGTCGGGCGCAAGTTGCAGGTTCCAAGCGTAGTCATATTCGCCTGTTTCCAGAACGGCACGACCGGCAGCAGTTGCATCACCGCCCCCTTTGAACGTCAATGTCGCAAAGGCAGGTTTTGCCGGATCGCGGTAGTTAGGGTTGGCGGACATGGAAATCACGTCATTGGGGCGGAATTCATCCACCACAAACGGGCCAGTGCCGATTGGAGAGAAGTTGGCATCCGTACATTCAGGCGCCTTGGCACCGAGGCAGTTTTCGAATTGTGCCTTTTGAATGATGGGGGATTGACCGCCCATGAAGGGGCCATATGGGTTTGGCTTTGGCTGATCAAATGTCACCTTGACGGTAAGATCGTCGATCACGTCAATGCTGGTCACACCATCAAAGAACGAAGCCGATGCACAGCCGCCTTCGGGGTGCATACAATAATCGCCTGAGAATTTGACGTCAGCAGAGGTAAGCGCCGACCCGTCAGACCATTTCAGGCCGGACTGCAATTTCCATGTGATGGAGGTGAGATCCGCAGACACGCCACCATTGGAAACGGTTGGAATTTCTGTCGCAAGAAAGGGCACCAGCGCGCCGGTTTCATTGTAGCGACCCAGAGGTTCGATCACGAGGCTGGCTGCCTCGATATCTTTGGTACCGCCGGACAGATAGGGATTCATGATGGAGGGGGCTTGCCAATAGATGATATTGACATGGCCGTCAGAGCCACGCTCTGCCATGGCCGCGGGGGCCACTGCAAAAGCGGCTGCCGCACCCAGCATTAGGGTTTTAATTCTCATAACTCACTCCTTGTTGAGCACTTGCGTGCCGTCTCCGGAGGCCTGAACGGCCTCTCGCGTTTGTTTTGTCATTGGGGAAGAATACTGATGTATAAGGTCGCTATTGGCAATCGCACAGACGATCAGCAACGCGCACTTCCCCAAGTGACTATTTGTATCTCAGACCAATTGGTTAAAAAAAGCAACCCACCGATTTCTTATGACGTGATGCAAAAAATGCATAGGGATCAGGGTATTTGACAGTTGCGTCGTGGTGTCTGTAGCGTCGCCCAACCGCTGTGAGCCAAGTCAAACCCAAATCAAAAAGGTACCGCAATGCTGGATAATGCAATTGCCTCGATTGAAAATCTACGTGTCGAGTTTCAGAC
>CAXIAD010000121.1:0-4581 GCA_964021645.1 uncultured Cognatishimia sp.
ACCGGCCCCGATTTGCCCAGCCACGGCGCACCCCCTTTTCATTTCCAGGAGTTTTTTCATGACCCACCGTGACGTCTTCGTCGTCAGCACCGCCCGCACCGCCATCGGCACCTTCGGCGGCAGCCTGAAGGACGTGCCCAACACCCAGTTGGCCACCACCGCCGTGAAGGCCGCCATCCAGCGCGCCGGCATTGCACCCGACGCCGTGGGCCATGTGGTGATGGGCAACGTGATCCCCACCGACACCAAAGACGCGTACCTGAGCCGCGTGGCCGCCATCGACGCCGGCTGCCCCATCGAGACGCCCGCGTTCAACGTCAACCGCCTGTGCGGCTCGGGCCTGCAGGCCGTCATCAGCGCGGCGCAGGCCATTGGCGTTTTCTGCTGGATCAGCACCGTATTGAATGGGCCGATGGCATTCTGGGCGATTTGTCGATTGATGCGGCCTCTGTCTCTGATCCCGTGCTTATTCGCGGCGATGGTCAGATGCTTTATACCTTGGCCTCTGTTGTGGATGACACCGATATGGGCGTGACCAATGTTGTGCGTGGCTCTGACCATGTGACCAACACGGCGACGCAAATCCAGATCATGCAGGCGCTGGGCTTTCAACCGCCATCATTTGCGCACCACTCCCTGCTGACCGGCCCACAAGGCGAGGCGCTGTCCAAGCGTCTTGGCACCCTTAGCTTGCGCGATCTGCGCGAGGCGGGCGTTGAGCCTATGGCATTGATCAGCCTGATGGCGCGCCTTGGCTCGTCCAATCCGGTAGAGCTGTGCACCTCCTTGCAAGAGGTTACCGACGGGTTTGACATTGGTGATTTTGGCGCGGCACCGACCAAATTCGACGAACAAGATCTCTATCCGTTGACAGGTCGTTTGCTGCATGACTTGCCATTGGCATCTGTGGCCGATGACATTGCTGCGGCTGGTGTGCCCGCTGATTTGGCAGAGCAGTTCTGGGCGGTGACCCGTGAAAACATCACCACCCGCAAGGATCTTGCGACTTGGTGGACCATGTTCGCCAATGGCGCTGATCCGGTGATTGACGAAGAGGACCGCGAGTTCATCGCCCAAGCCATGGCGATGCTGCCCGAAGGTGCCTTTGACGGCGACACATGGGGCGCATGGACCAAAGCCGTGAAAGAGGCGACAGGCCGCAAAGGCCGCGGATTGTTCATGCCCCTGCGCAAGGCGCTAACGGGTCAAAGCCACGGACCGGACATGTCCGCCGTGCTCCCGCTTCTACAGGTGATCAAAGCACGCGGTTAAGCAGTTTTGACCCAATGAATGAGCTAAGGCCCCGTCCATCGCGCGGGGCCTTTTCTATGTTGAGATATCGCCGCTAGTATTACTTTTCACTGGGTTCCCGAGGTGGCCGTGATCCCAACCGCGCCCATAAGGTTCTCGATCTGCTCAATCAACACATCGCGTGCTTTGGCTGCGACATCCGCAGGCAGTGACCTTAACTCAGCGTCCCGTGCCACAACTGTCAGGGTCCGCGATAGGCCCGCAACTGGTAGCGGCTCAATGCGTAGCCCCATATGCTCCACCAAGCCGTCAATCAGCAACGTCGGGGTTAGCAAACTGAACCCCATCCCGTTTGAAACACAGGCCGTCACCATGCTGGAACGATCGGCCTGAACCACGCGCTCTGGCTCAAACCTTAGACGCCTTAGATGCTGCATCGTTTGGCGACCAACATGGGTGCTATCGGAAAATCGGATTAACGGCAGCTTGGCCTGAATCGCCTCTAGGCTGTCAACTGGCCCATCATAATTTGCGGGTAAAACCAATAGGAATGCCTCCTGCAAAATGGCATGCCGCTCCAACCCCTCAAGATCATAAAACGGGTTTGAGGTGATCGCCAGATCCGCCCCCTTTGTGCGCAGCAAGCGTTCATGATCGCCGCTTTGACCTGCATGCAGGGTCATATCCTGCACCCCGTATCCGTCTTTGGCCAAGGCAACTAAACCCGGCGTAACAGTGGTCGCGATTGACGCCTGAAGCCCTACCCGTAAAATGCTGATCGGCCTTGGGCCTTGGTGGCGCATCTCAGTTTCCATATCAGACAAGGCGTCGAGGATTTTGACCGCCTGCCGATGTAGCTGTGCCCCGGCCTGTGTCAATCGTGCAGGCCGCGTACCCCTATCGATCAATTGCACACGATATGCCGTTTCCAACGCCGCAATATGTTGCGATGCGGCAGGTTGCGTCAGACCCAACAATGTTGCGCCGGCGCGCATCTGTCCCGTTTCGGCAACAGCAACCAACACCTCTAACGAGCGTATCAATCCGGGGCTAAACTGACGGGGTGGGGTCATGTCGGCAGATCCACTGTATAAGTGTTTCTAATACTATCAGGTTTTGTTTGTTCAAGGTCAAGCGACGTGCCACCACTTTACCAAAGGGAGACGCACAGGATGTCGGATCAAAAACCGCAACGCAAAGGCCGCCGCAAAGCTGGTGCGCAGCCCGAAACCAAACCGCGCGCCCCTTTTATTCTGCGCAAGCTTGGCACATTCAATGTCTTGGGCGAAGAGGGGCTTTGCCTGATCGAACAAAATGCCGATATCATCTTGGCCGAAACGGGCATGGAATTTCACGATGACCCTGAAATCCTTCAGATATTTGCCGATGCCGGATGTGAAGTTGTGGGAACACGCGTGCGATTTGCACCGGGGTTTTGTCGTCAAACCATTCAGGCCACAGCCCCTAGGCAATTCATCCAGCATGCTCGCAACCCTGCCAATTCCGTGCAAATGGGGGGGGAGGCAACCGTGCTGTGTCCCTCATGGGGCCCGCCCTTTGTGCATGATTTGGATCGCGGGCGGCGCTATGCCTCCCATGATGATTTTGAAAAACTGGTAAAGCTGCACCATTCATTGCCTTGGCTGCATCACTCTGGCGGGGTGGTCTGCGAACCCGTCGATTTGCCCGCCAACAAACGGCATCTGGATATGCTTTATGGTCACATTCGCCATTCCGACCGCGCCTTTATGGGGGCCTTTATCGGAGCAGAGCGCGCGGGTCATGCCATTGATATGGCGCGCATAGTCTTTGGCGAGGAATTTCTGGCCAATAACGCAGCGCTGTATTGCGTTTCAAATACAAATGCGCCGCTGGTGATGGATGCGCATATGTCGGGCGCGCTGAAAACCTATGCCCGTGCTGGCCAACCCGTCGCCTGCACACCGTGGGTCTTGACCGGCGCCATGAGCCCTTGCACCGTTGCCGGCACCCTTGCGCAGGTGTTGGCCGAAACCTCCGCCTGCTTGGCTTTGGTGCAACTTATCAATCCGGGCGCGCCTTGCCTCATGGGGACATTTGCCTCGACCATGTCGATGAAATCCGGCGCTCCGACGTTTGGCACGCCAGAGGCCGGGTTGATGGTGCTGGCAGCAGGGCAACTTGCACGGCGCTTGGGCGTGCCCCTGCACACGGTTGGCACTTTGTCCGCCTCAAAATTACCCGATGCCCAAAGCCAACAAGAGGCCGCTTGGGGATTGATGATGTCGATGTTCGCAGGCGCCAACCTGATCAACCACGCAACCGGCTGGCTTGAGGGGGGGCTGGTCACCTCATTTGAAAAAACCATGCTGGATCACGATCTATGCGGCAAGGTTGGGCGCTTCTTTGATGGCATAGACCTAAGTGAAAACGCCCAAGCCATGAGCGCAATTGCCATGACAGGGCCGGGCCAGCATTTCCTAGGTTCAGAGCATACGCAAAACAACTTTATGGATGCGCTTTTCCGCCCCCTGACCCCGGATGATAATTCCTATGAGCAGTGGAAGGAAAACGGTGCCCAAGACGCAGCCACCCGCGCCAACGGCTTGTGGAAAAAACAGCTTGATGCCTATGAGGATCCCGGTCTTGACCCGGATATCGACGCCGCTCTCCAGGATTATATTTCTGCCCGCAAAGCCGAAGCCCCCGATATGGCCTATTTCTGATGGGCGGCGATATCCTTCAGGGCGTCATAATACGGGCGGTGGTGCCGGTCATAGGCCACAAACGGCGCACCCAAACCCGCCAGCTCAGCCGCATAATCACGCCCCGCGACGGTTTTTTGGATTGCCCCACTATTCAACACCTGCCCATGCCAGCCCTTCACCGATTGCCACCCCTCCGGCACGCGATTGTCCCACTCAAATGCATCCTCAACATAGGGCAACCCCGCAAACTCCCAATAACGTCGCAGCGTTGCCTGCGGGGCCGCACGCAACTCATCCGCGGTCACAATCAACGGCGTGATCCCGACCGAAACCAAGATCTGATACAGGATGAACTGCGCCTCAATCCCGACCTCAATTTGCGAAAAATCTGGATCTCTTTGATGGTAGGACAGAATGCTCTCAGCGGGGTCCCGGATCAAAAAGCAATGGGTCATGTGATGCAAAAGCGCGGCTTTTTCTGGCATCACATCCGCAACGTAATAGGCCATATCTTTAAAGAAAACCGGCTGCTGACGGCTCCGCTCAAGGATCATTTCTTCAATTTCGGCAAAACGGGTTGGATGCCCCGCTTCGGGGTCAAAATCAGGGATGGAATATAAATCCTCGATTTCTTCGGTATCCA
>CAXIAD010000122.1:0-4477 GCA_964021645.1 uncultured Cognatishimia sp.
GTATCATTTTCTCAAGATCCCCTTAATGCGACGTTGCAACATCACCGGCCGAATGGGCCGCTGAACGTGCGATGTCATAGTTGGAAACTAGCGCCTCAACCGAGGGGCCAATGATATCAGTCACAAGCGCCGGATAGACGCCCAAAAGCAGAGTCATCACCACAAGCGGGGCAAATATCCATCTCTCGCGCGCATTCATATCAGTGATGGTCTTCAGGCCCTCTTTGATAAGGTCGCCCATAACCACACGACGATACAGCCACAACGCATAGGCCGCCGACAGGATCACACCAGAGGTGGCAACCGCCGCCGCCCATGTGTTCACCTTAAACACACCAACCAACACGAGGAATTCACCAACGAAACCCGATGTTCCCGGCAGGCCAACATTGGCCATGGTAAAGAACATAAAGATCAGCGCATAGGCCGGCATCCGGTTAACCAGCCCGCCATAGGCGTCAATATCACGTGTGTGCATGCGGTCATAAATCACCCCCACACACAGGAACAACGCACCCGAAATAAACCCGTGGCTGATCATCTGGAAAATCGCCCCGTCAACACCTTGTTGATTGGCCGCGAAAATCCCCATCGTCACATAACCCATATGCGCAACAGAGCTATAGGCGATCAGTTTTTTCATATCTTCCTGCACCAGCGCCACCAGCGATGTATAAACAATCGCAATCGCGCTCATCCAGAAAACCAACGGCGTCAGCACATCCGCCCCAACCGGGAACATCGGCAGACTGAACCGCAGGAAACCATAACCGCCCATTTTCAACAGGATCGCCGCCAGCACAACAGAGCCAGCAGTAGGTGCCTGAACATGTGCATCTGGCAGCCAAGTGTGCACAGGCCACATTGGCATTTTCACGGCAAAACTTGCGAAAAACGCCAAGAACAGCAGCGTCTGCAACCCGCCCACAATCTGAATACCTAGGATCGAGAAAGTCTCAGAGCCAAAGGCGTGGTTCATCAGCGTCGGGATGTCGGTTGTGCCCGCATCTGCAAACATCGCCACCATGGCAACCAGCATCAAAACCGACCCCAAGAACGTATAGAGGAAGAATTTGAACGACGCGTAAATC
The DNA here is from genome assembly GCA_964021645.1 of uncultured Cognatishimia sp. Classification (GTDB taxonomy): domain Bacteria; phylum Pseudomonadota; class Alphaproteobacteria; order Rhodobacterales; family Rhodobacteraceae; genus CANLDA01. The sequence continues at coordinate 1,092 of CAXIAD010000122.1, forward strand.
CGCTCTTTGCCGCCCCAGATACCAATGATCAGGAACATCGGGATCAGACCCGCCTCAAAGAACAGATAAAACAGCACCATGTCCAGCGCCATAAAGACACCCAACATCAGGGTCTCAAGCAGCAGGAACGCGATCATATATTCCTTAACGCGCGTGCTAACACCCCAGCTTGCCGCGATGGTCAGCGGCATCATGAACGTGGTCAACATCACAAACAGGACCGAAATCCCGTCAACGCCCATCTTATATTGTAGGCCCATCAACCATGTATGTTCTTCCACCAGTTGAAAGTCGGTATTGGCCGGATCAAACTCCGCCAGAATAAACAGGGACACAATAAATGTAATGGACGTCGCCAATAGGGCGACCCACTTTGCGTTACGTTGTGCGGCGGCATCTTCACCACGCAAAAACACCAACAAGATCGCAGCAGCAAGCGCTGGAATGAAGGTGACAATGGAGAGCAAATTATCCATTAGTGCGCTCCTCCGCTGAGCGTCATCCACGTGATCAGGACAACAATCCCGATCACCATGGCAAAGGCATAAGTAAAGATATAGCCGGATTACGCGCGCCCTGCGAGGCGGGTGAGAAACGGGATTATCCCCATCGCCACACCATTCAAGAAGCCGTCAATCACCATGCCATCGCCGCGTTTCCACAGGAACCGGCCAAGCGCTTTGGCTGGACGCACAAAGAGATAATCATAGATCTCATCAAAGTACCATTTATTGAGCAAAAACAGATACAACGGACGCTGGCTTTCGGCCAGTTTACGCGGCATCGAGGGATCCCAAATATAGAACCATAGCGCCACAATGAACCCGGTCAGCATTGCAATAAACGGGCTTAGTTTGACCCATGTTGGCGCGTGATGCGCATCATCCATCACAGTGTTATCTGCCGCCATAAAGATCGCACCCTTAGGCGCATCCCCATGAACCACACCGCCGTGATCCGTCGCCATTGCATCGTCGCCGTGGCCCGTATCATCCCCATGAGAAGCCTCCTCCCCATGATCGGTTCCGTGACCCGCATCTGCATGCGCCTCAATGCCAAAGAATTCATTCACCTTGTGATGATCGCCAAAGAAACTGTTGTACCAAATCATCCCTGAGAAAATCGCCCCCAGCGCCAGTATACCCAGTGGGATCAACATAACCATCGGGCTTTCATGCGCGTGATCATGCGTAGATTTATCGCCGCGCGCTTCACCAAAGAAGGTCAGGAACATCAACCGCCAGCTATAGAAACTGGTGAATAGCGCAGCAATGACCAGCATCCAAAAGGCATAGCCCCCCGCCGTGCCAGCCCATGCACTTTCAATCACCGCATCCTTGGACAAAAAGCCCGCGAAACCGATATGTGTCAGCGGAATGCCAACGCCGGTGATCGCTAATGTGCCGATCATCATCGCTGCAAACGTATAGGGCAGCTTTTTGCGCAAGCCACCGTAGTTACGCATATCTTGCTCGTGGTGCATCCCGTGAATGACAGAACCCGCGCCCAAAAACAGCATCGCCTTAAAGAATGCGTGTGTGAACAGGTGGAACATCGCGACCGAGTAAACACCCAGCCCCGCCGCCACAAACATATAGCCAAGCTGTGAACAGGTTGAATAGGCGATCACACGTTTGATGTCGTTCTGAACCAAACCGATTGTGGCCGCGAAAAACGCCGTTGTCGCACCAAGGATGGTAATAAACGCCGTCGCTTCGGGCGCATATTCCATCAAAGGTGACATGCGACAAACAAGGAAGACACCCGCCGTAACCATCGTCGCCGCGTGGATCAGCGCCGACACAGGCGTCGGACCTTCCATCGCGTCAGGCAACCATGTGTGCAGGATCAACTGCGCCGATTTCCCCATCGCGCCGACAAACAACAAGAACGCCAGCAGGTTCGCCGCATTCCATTCAGTCCACAAGAAATGCACATTGGTTTCTGCCAACGACGGTGCCGCACCAAAAATCACATCAAAATCAATGCTGCCGGTCAGCATGAACAATCCGAAAATCCCCAGCGCAAAGCCGAAATCCCCGATACGGTTCACAACAAACGCCTTGATCGCGGCGGCATTTGCGCTTGGCTTACGGTAATAAAAACCGATCAGCAGGTATGAGGCAACGCCCACCCCTTCCCAGCCAAAGAACATCTGCACAAGGTTGTCACTGGTCACCAGCATCAACATCGCAAAAGTAAAGAACGACAGATAGGCAAAGAACCGTGGGCGATAGCTTTCGTGCTCAGCAAACTGATCGTCATGCGCCATATAGCCAATGGAATATAGGTGCACGAGGGCCGAAACCGTCGTCACAACAATCAGCATAATCGCGGTCAGACGGTCCAGACGGATCGCCCAATCGGTTTGCAACGCGCCCGATTCAATCCAGCGCATCAGCTGAATATGCTGGGTTTCACCATCAAAGCTAAGGAAGACAATCCAGCTTAATACAGCCGCCAACATCAGCAAACCCGTGGTCAGCCATTGCGCGCCCTTGTCGCCAATAATCCGCCAGCCAAAGCCCGCGATGATCGCCCCGATAAGAGGCGCAAACAGGATAGTGGTTTCCATCAATTCAGCCCTTCATCACATTGACATCTTCGACCGCGATCGTGCCGCGGTTGCGGAAGAATGATACCAGGATCGCCAGGCCAATTGCTGCCTCGGCCGCCGCAACGGTTAGCACAAACAGCGTAAACACCTGCCCCACCAAATCCCCAAGGAAACTGGAAAAGGCGACCAGATTGATATTCACCGCCAATAACATCAGCTCAATCGACATCAATAGGATGATCACGTTTTTCCGGTTCAGAAAAATGCCAAAGATACCAATGACAAACAGCGTTGCCGCTACCGTCAGATAATGTTCAAGTCCGATCATTGGTGACCTCTTGTTGCGCTGTTTGGGTAGTCGTCATCAAAATCATCGCTGTCGCGGTAATCAAGCCAACACCAAAATATGTCAAAATGCTCATTACAGCCCCTGCCCCGGTTTCATGTCTTTTAGTTCCATTGCCTTGGCCGGATCGCGCCACATTTGATGCATCACATTCTGGCGTTTTACGTCCTTGCGATGACGCAGTGTCAATACAATCGCGCCAATCATTGCCACCAGCAGGATCAATCCCGACAGTTGGAACAATAGGAAATATTGGTCGTAAATCAGCAGGCCCAAGGCGGCGGTATTTTCCACACCCTCAGGTGCCACAGCCGCGCGCAACCCACTCGCTGCTTCGCTTTCCTGCCACACGCCAACTGCTAGGCTGATCTGCATTAGCAAGATCACCCCGATCAGCAGCGCCACCGGCATATATTGTGCCATACCCGCCTTTAGTTCGGCGAAATCGACGTCCAGCATCATCACCACAAACAGGAACAACAC
>CAXIAD010000123.1:0-3821 GCA_964021645.1 uncultured Cognatishimia sp.
TACGATTCTCGGTGACGACATTTGCCAACCGTGTTAGGGCAACAAAATGCGTATACCAGATAAAAAGGAAATCCTTGAATGGATTTCCGAGAACCCGACCCAAACCTCAAAACGTGATATCGGCCGTGCTTTTGGCATCAAAGGTGCTGCGCGGATAGAGCTAAAGGCTGTGCTGCGCGAATTGGAGGCCGAAGGGCATCTGACCAAACGCAGTAAATCCTATCGCGATCCTGACAAGTTGCCGCCAGTCAGCGTGCTGCGCATTTCGGGCAGTGATACGGATGGCGATCTGCATGCCAGCCCAATGGAATGGCAGGGCGAGGGTGAGCCTCCTTTGGTGTTGATGATCATGCGCCCGTCAGAGCCGGCGTTGGGTGCTGGGGATCGCGTTCTGGCGCGTGTTACCGAAATTGAGAATGAAGCCCACCAATACGAGGGTCGGTTGATCCGGCGGATCGGCACCAATCCGCAGCGCGTGTTGGGTGTGTTTCGCATCACCGCCGAGGGTGGGCGCATTGTGCCCATTGATAAGGGCACGGGACATGAATGGCATGTCCCAAATGATGCAACCAACGATGCCAAAGACGGCGAATTGGTAGAGGCCGAGCAATCTGGCCCACGTGGCCGCATGGGGTTGCCCAAGGCACGTATTGTTGAGCGTTTGGGCGACCCGACTGCCCCCAAAGCAGTATCCCTGATTGCCATTCATCAGCACGGCATTCCTGACAGTTTCCCCGATGAGGTCATTGCCGAGGCGGATGCAAGCAAGCCTGCGACGCTGGGCAAGCGGTTGGACATGCGCGACATGCCATTGGTCACGATTGACCCGGCGGATGCGCGTGATCACGATGATGCCTGTTGGGCCCACGCAGATGATGATCCTGCAAATGTGGGTGGTCATGTTGTCTGGGTCGCGATTGCCGATGTGGCGCATTATGTGACACCCGGCAGTGCGCTGGATCGCGAGGCGCGCAAGCGTGGCAATTCTAGCTATTTCCCGGACCGTGTGGTGCCGATGTTGCCCGATCGCCTGTCTGGTGACCTGTGCAGCCTGCACGAAGGCGTGGAGCGGGTCTGTTTGGCTGTGCGTATGCAGCTTGATCCGCAGGGTCGCAAAATTGGGCATCGGTTTGAGCGTGGCATGATGCGATCCGTTGCATCGTTGAACTATGAAGAGGTTCAGGCAGCACAGGATGGCGATGTAAACGAGAAATGCGCGCCGTTGATGGCTGAGGTGATTGCGCCGCTATATGCCGCCTATGCAGCGACTAAAACCGCGCGTGCCGAACGCCAACCTCTGGATCTGGATCTGCCGGAACGCAAAATCGTGCTGACGGAAAAGGGCGAAGTGGAATCCGTACAATTCCGCGATCGGTTGGACGCGCATAAGCTGATCGAAGAGTTCATGATCCTCGCCAATGTAGCGGCGGCGGAAACGTTGATCGCCAAACGTGCCGCCCAATTGTTCCGGGTGCATGAGGAACCGAACCCGACCAAGCTGGACGCGCTACGTGAAACCGCCAAAGAGGCCGGGTATACGCTGGCAAAAGGGCAGGTTCTAAAGACGCAGCATCTGAATGCGCTGCTGAATGCCGCGGCTGGCACCGAAGATGCCGAGTTGATCAACATATCGACGCTGCGGTCGATGACGCAGGCCTATTATACCCCTGAAAACTTGGGGCATTTCGGTCTGGCGCTAAAGGGTTATTCGCATTTCACATCCCCGATCAGGCGCTATGCGGATCTGATTGTGCACCGGTCTTTGGTCACCTCGCATGGGTGGGGTGATGATGGGATTTCGCCGGAAGAGATTGAGAAACTAGAACAAACAGCCGCGCATATTTCGGATACAGAACGCCGTTCGATGATGGCAGAGCGAGACACCACCGATCGTTACCTAGCGGCCTATTTGGCTGAACGGGTGGGCAATGAATTTGGCGGGCGGATTAGTGGCATCGCGCGGTTCGGCGTCTTTGTTAAGCTGGATGGCACCGGGGCAGATGGGCTGATTCCGATGCGTGATTTGGGGCGTGAATATTTCGTGCATGACGCTGAGCGCAATCAGCTGATGGGCTCAGACACCGGGCTGGTCATATCCATGGGACAGCGCGTCACGGTGCGCCTTGCTGAGGCGGTGGCGGTCACGGGTGGCATCGCTCTTGAGCTGCTAACCCTAGACGACAAGCCATTGCCCAAAAGCAGCCCGCGCGGACGTGGAAAGCCGCCAAAGCGCAAGGTTGTCAAAGCTAAGCGCAAGGCCGACAAGGTGAAACGCAAGGTATCCCGCAGCAAAAGGTGACGCCTTAAGTCAGATGATAAGTTAGCGCGTGCCGGATCAGGATGCGCAGCCTATCGGGGGCTATCTCGTCAGAGTTTGAAAAACACACCGCGCGATTTCCTTGGATGGTATCCATGCCCGGAAACGTGTTGTGGAACGACGAAATTACCGTGCTTTGACAATGAGCGAAAAGGGCGAAACCACCGCCCTTTGGCTGACCTAACCGCAGGGTTGTCGAGGTGCGGGGGCGCACGGCAAGATAGGCTGGTTGCCCCCATTTCAGTGTCTCGATCAGGCCACCAATCTGTGGAAGCGTGGCTGCCTCTGTGAAGATTAGCGCGCGTAGAATCAACACCCCACGGCGCGCATCCTCGGGAAACGCGTCAAAGGCATGCTTTATCTCAGGAGATTGGAATTCCTGTTTCATTTAGGAAAGATAGCCTGTTTTGAGCGCGCAACATATCCCATGAGTACAGGATTATTGCGCACCAATTCGCGCAGCTTTGTCGCCTCTGGCAGAGAGGCGATCATGGATAGGACAGGTGCAGCGCTTGCATCAGCGGCAGTGGGATGATCGGCGAAGAGAAACTGTTTGTCGCCAAGGGTTTGCTCTAGCGCATCCAGATCTTGTTTGAGGATGGTTAGCCGCTCTTCTTCAGAAAATTGCGCGATTCCGTGCCCTATCAGTTTGGCGTGTATTTTCTTGCGGATGCCTTTGGTTATGAAACCGCGCACAACCGACGGAATCTCGCTGAAAAATAATTGGCAAAAGTGCGGCCAGCACCTGTCATCCATCCAACGATCATAGACCAGCCCATGACGCAGGCTTTCTTCGACCATGCGAATAATGGCGTGTGATTGAGCCTTGTCTGACGCGCTAAGCCCCGCATCGAAATCTGCGCCCTGCTGTTCCAAGAGAGCCCGGATTTGATTGCTGTCGGGCACCAGCCTATCGCCCAGCTTAGCGACTGGCAGTCGGCCCATTGGCATATTGGTGGGGTTGGTGACAAATTCAGGAGTCCAACGCTGGCCGGACATTTCCATCAGGCACATTGCCTTGAGGCAAAAAGGGCTATGGCTGCGATGGGGGCCGTGTCCGGGGAAGGTTAAAAGCGTAATCATTGGGCATACTCATCAAGTTGTTTTACGTCACCCTAGAGAAGGCTACTGTCAGTTTTCGTCAGCATGTGCGACTATATTCAAACCATGTCACGAACCAGTCGCCTTTTTCAGTTGATGCAAACATTGCGTGGGTTGCCGCCTCCGGCGACGGCAGAAATGTTGGCGCAAGAAATGGATGTATCGCAGCGAACGATTTACCGCGACATTGATACATTACGCGAGTTGGGTGCTGTTATCGACGGCGAGGCCGGATTTGGCTATACGCTGATTGAGGACGCGACACTGCCCCCGCTTGGGTTCGAAGAGGAAGAGCTGGAAGCGTTAGTATTGGGGTTACGGGAGGTCATGGAGGTTGGCGATCCGGCGCTAGCAAAGGCTGCGAATGCCGCGCTGTCAAAGCTAAAGGCGCGGGTGCCTCCTG
>CAXIAD010000124.1:0-3821 GCA_964021645.1 uncultured Cognatishimia sp.
TACGCCCGCCAAGCTGATGGGGGTGGGTTGGATCGCAGGCGTTTCAAGGGAACTACTGGCCAGTTGAATGTCTGTTTGGGGCGCCGTTTGGGTGGCGGGTTGCTGTGCTGTCTGCACAGATGCAGGCAAGTCGGCCACAATAACGTCTTGGGGATCAGCAGGGTTTTGGGGCGTAAAATCAGAGCCACCGCTGACCTCATAAAAGGCCCAGCCGAGAAACACAAAACTTAGTAATACGAAACGCAACACTGATGACTTCTCCTGAAAACAGACCACTTTGAACAGATTACAAGTCGCCTTGCGGAGACCTTAACACGATGAAGTGGCGACTGAGAGGTGGAAAAAACCACAGTTATTCCCCCTAAATGCCGCCGCTGGTTTTCGACATTCGCCGTAACACTTTAATAAGTTGCCTTGGGTATCATCAGGACAGTTGTGTGGCAAAATTGGGGGCAAGCCAATGTATTGACCAAAGAAGTGGGAATATTTGGCCTCGTAGGCACGGCAATGGCTGGAATTTTGTCAAAACCGGATTTGCTTGCTTTACCGGGCAACGCGGTGGCGATATCACGTTTTCATGAATGATATTATTGATGATGACGCCGCCCCATCGTTAGAAGTTTCAGAAACGCTGCGCCGCGCAATTGGCGACCGCTATCTGACCTATGCGTTAAGCACTATTATGCACCGGGCGCTGCCGGATGCGCGTGACGGGTTGAAACCTGTGCACCGGCGAATCCTGTATGCGATGAGCCGTCTGAAGTTGACGCCGACGGGGAAATTCCTGAAGTCGGCGAAGATTTCCGGTGACACGATGGGGGATTTCCACCCGCACGGCGATGTCGCGATTTATGACGCGATGGCGCGGCTCGCCCAGGATTTCAACGTGCGCTATCCGCTGGTGGATGGGCAGGGGAATTTTGGTAATATCGACGGTGATAACCCTGCGGCAAGCCGGTACACAGAGGCGCGGATGACCTTTGTCGCCGAGGCGATGTTGCAGGGGTTGGATGAAAACGCGGTTGATTTTCGCGACAACTATGATGGGCGTCTGACGGAGCCTGTTGTGTTGCCTGCGGAATTTCCGAGCCTGCTGGCCAATGGGTCAACCGGGATCGCGGTGGGCATGGCGACGAATATTCCACCGCATAACATTGTCGAGTTGTGCGATGCCTGCCTGCATATGATCAAGGCGCCGGATGTGCGCGATGATACCTTATTGAATTACGTGCCGGGGCCGGATTTCCCAACGGGCGGTATAATTGTTGAGCCGCGTGAAAATATCGCGCAGGCCTATAGCACAGGGCGCGGATCATTCCGGTTGCGGTGTAAATGGGAGGTCGAGGACCTTGGTCGCGGGCAATGGCAGATCATCGTCACGGAAATCCCGTATCAGGTGCAGAAAAGCAAGCTGATCGAGAAAATCGCCGAGCTGATTCAGGTAAAAAAGGTGCCGATCCTTGCGGATGTGCGCGATGAAAGTGCCGAGGATATTCGGGTTGTGTTGGAGCCGCGCTCCAAGAATGTCGACCCTGAGGTATTGATGGGGATGATGTATCGCAACTCTGATCTGGAGGTGCGGTTTAGCCTGAATATGAACGTGCTGATCGACGGGTTAACGCCCAAAGTGTGCAGCATGAAAGAGGTGCTGCGCGCCTTTTTGGATCACCGTCGCGAGGTGTTGCAGCGTCGCTCTGTGCACCGGGTTGAAAAGATCGACCACCGTCTTGAGGTGCTGGAAGGGTTCATCATCGCCTTCCTTAATCTCGATCGGGTGATTGATATCATCCGCTATGATGATGCGCCTAAACAGGCGTTGATGGCACAAGACTGGGGGCGCGATTTGATCCGCGCCACCTCTGAGGCAGATTATTCCTCGCCGCTGCCAGCAACTGGCGAGGGGGAGCTGAGCGAAGTACAGGCCGAGGCGATCCTGAACATGCGGTTGCGTAGTTTGCGCCGTTTGGAAGAGATGGAACTGGTCAAGGAACGCGATGCTTTGATGGCGGAACGGGCCATGCTGGAGGATCTGCTGGAAAGCGATGCTGTGCAGTGGGACAAGATTTCCGAGCAGCTAAAAGAGACCAAAAAGCTGTTTGGCAAGAATTACGAAGGCGGCAAGCGGCGCACGCAATTTGCCGAGGCCGGGAATTTCGAAGAAGTGCCGATCGAGGCGATGATCGACAAAGAACCGATCACGCTTGTCTGCTCAAAAATGGGGTGGATCAGGGCGATGTCGGGCCATATTGACCTAACGCGCGAGTTGAAGTTCAAAGATGGCGACGGCCCCAAATTCATCTTTCACACGGAAACAACGGACCGGCTGTTGGTCTTTGGCAGCAACGGGCGGTTTTATACGCTAAGTGCGGCCAGTCTGCCCGGTGGGCGGGGCATGGGCGAACCGTTGCGTCTGATTGTGGATCTGCCAAATGAGGTCGAAATTGTCGATATCATGATCCACGTGCCGGGGCGCAAATTGTTGGTGGCCTCAAGTGCTGGTGACGGGTTTGTGGTGCCAGAAGACGACGTATTGGCGCAAACGCGGACGGGGAAACAGGTGCTGAACGTGCGCGGTGATGTGCATGCGTTGGTATGTAAACCGGTGACGGGCGACGCGGTGGCCTGTGTGGGTGAAAACCGCAAAGTATTAGTGTTTGCCCTAGATGAGCTGCCCGAAATGGGTCGCGGCAAAGGCGTGCGATTGCAGAAATACAAAGACGGCGGCCTGTCGGATGCAGCAACATTTACCATGGCTGAGGGCCTAAGTTGGAGCGATCCAGCCGGGCGCACGCGTACTGAGACGGAGCTGGCAGAATGGAGCGGCAAGCGCGCAGGCACCGGACGTATGGCGCCACGCGGCTTTCCTAGGGATAATAAATTTAATTAACTTGTTGCAGCGGTAAGGCCCGCTGATTTTATGTTTGAGGTTTTTCATGTCGACGACAGAAAAAAAGATTTACGCCACCTACTTCGGGGATCGCAGCCGGCTGTTTCGTTTGACATTGGTGACGTCGTTGCTGACCTTGATAACGGTAGGCGTTTACCGGTTCTGGGCGAAAACACGCATCCGCAAATACATCTGGTCATCCACGAGGGGCGACGGGGCGCAGTTTGAATATACCGGCACAGGGTTGGAGAAATTTCTAGGATTTCTCGTCGCGATCACAATACTTGCGGTCTATCTGGGGATCATCCAGATAGTGCTGTTTTTCTACGGCTTACAACTGTTTGTTGAAAGTGAGTTCTCTGGTCAGTGGCTACTACAAATTGGGGCATTCAGCATTACCTTTCTTGCGGTGTTGCCGTTGATCTTTTTTGCGCAATACCGTGCGCGGCGTTACAAATTGGCGCGCACGCGTTGGCGGGGGGTGCGGTTTGGCATGGATCAAGCCGGTTGGAGCTATGCGTGGCGCGCGCTGATGTACACGGCGCTGGCTGGTGTGACGCTGGGAGTGTTGCTGCCATTGATGAGTTTCCGGTTGGAGAAATTCATGACGGATCGCATGTGGTATGGGGATGCGAAATTCACCCAAGGCGGTAAATGGACCAAGCTATATGGCGCGATGGTGCATATGTTCATTGGCGTGGCGATCATTATCGGATCGGGCATTGTTATGGGTGTTATGCAGACTGATACCATGGGGGTGGTTTTTGGTTTCATCGGGTGTATTTGGTTTTTTGTTGGCACCGTTGTTTACCGCGTGCGTGCCTTTAAGTACCTGATGCAAAACAAGGTTCTGGGCGAAGATATCATCTTTTACAGCAAGGTTCAGGCGTCTGAGATCATCACAGCCGCGATTATTGGAACCCTTGTTGTGGGC
>CAXIAD010000125.1:0-3779 GCA_964021645.1 uncultured Cognatishimia sp.
CTTTAGCATCGGCAAGCGTTTGATTGGCGCGCAATGTGATTGGGTTATAGACTATACCGCTCTCAAAACGCTTGACGCGGCGGACCTCACGGGCTTGCTCTTCAATCGCAAGATTGCGGTGAACAACACCAATCCCACCCGCTTGCGCCATGGCAATCGCCATACGTCCCTCGGTAACGGTATCCATTGCCGAACTCAGCAAAGGGATATTCATCGCTATCGATTGGGTTACAAATGTCCGCGTATCAGCCGTCGATGGCAACACATCGGAAGCCCCCGGAACAAGCAAAACATCATCAAAGGTCAGAGCCTCACGAATCTCCATATCGCACCTCGCATGCAGAGTGTTCATTTGGCGGTTTCCTTTCTCATGGTTTTGCACAAATGGAAAGAGGGCATTGCACAAACCTGTCTTCCTCTTACCCAATAAACTCCCGCCGGAGGCACCAAGCCTCTCAAACACGCCCAAATACAGAAAATGACGCGCAGCAGGCAGGTTTTGCCGCTCTTTGGCTTTCCCTTTGAAAACGTTGCTCTATGCTATGTTCAAACACTGCAAAGGGCACGTAAATGAGCACTGATCCTCTCGTCGTTTTCACCCCATCTGGCAAACGTGGAAATTTCGCGGTTGGCACACCAATTTTGACTGCGGCACGAAAATTGGGCGTCGATTTGGACTCGGTCTGCGGCGGACGGGGCATTTGTTCTAAATGTCAGATTACACCCAGTTACGGCGAATTTTCAAAACACGGTGTCACTGTTCACGATGGTGCTTTGAGTGAATGGAACAGCGTTGAGCAAAGATATCAGGACAAACGCGGCTTGATTGAGGGCCGTCGTTTGGGATGCCAAGCAACGGTACAAGGCGACATTGTGATCGATGTGCCGCCAGAAAGCCAAGTGCACAAACAGGTCGTACGCAAACGTGCTGAGGCGCGTGACATTGTAATGAACCCATCAACCAAACTGTATTACGTCGAAGTCCAAGAACCTGACATGCACGACCCTACGGGTGATCTTGAACGATTGCGCATTGCACTCAATGAGCAATGGCAGCTTGAGAATGTACACGCCGATCTGCACATCTTGCAAAAGATGCAGCCAATCCTGCGTAAAGGTGGATGGAAAGTCACCTGTGCTGTGCACTTGGGTGATGATGAAAATGCGCCGCGCATTATGCACATTTGGCCGGGCTATTATGAGGGAACGGTTTACGGTCTTGCTGTCGATCTGGGCTCTACCACGATTGCCGCGCACCTGTGTGATTTGCAAACTGGTGAAGTTGTCGCCTCCTCTGGCGTCATGAACCCACAAATCCGCTTTGGTGAAGATTTAATGAGCCGTGTCAGTTATTCAATGATGAATTCTGGTGGTGCCGCTGAAATGACAGAGGCCGTGCGCGAGGGGATGAACGCCCTATTTACCCAAGTCAGCACAGAGGCTGAAATCGACAAAGCATTGATCGTAGACGCTGTGTTCGTCTGCAATCCAGTTATGCACCATCTGTTCCTTGGCATTGATCCCTTTGAATTGGGCCAAGCCCCCTTCGCACTGACCACATCGGACTCATTGCGCCTGCGTGCTGATGACTTAGACCTAAACATCCATCCCTCTGCCCGCATTTACATTCTGCCGTGTATCGCGGGCCACGTTGGCGCGGATGCAGCCGCTGTGGCGCTCTCTGAGGCACCAGACAAGTCTGAAGACCTTGTTTTGGTGGTAGACGTAGGGACAAACGCTGAAATCCTTCTGGGCAACAAAGAAAAGGTCCTTGCCTGCTCTTCCCCGACAGGCCCTGCTTTTGAGGGTGCTCAAATCAGTTCAGGCCAGCGCGCGGCACCGGGTGCAATTGAAAGGGTCGAAATCGACCCAGTCACCAAACTTCCACGTTTCCGTGTGATCGGGTCAGACATCTGGTCCGACGAGGACGGCTTCGATGAAGCCATCGCAGGTTCTGGCGTGACCGGTATCTGTGGTTCCGGCATTATCGAGATGGTCGCTGAAATGCGCCTTGCGGGCATTGTTGATGGGCCCGGCTTGATCGGGTCACCAGAACAGACTGGTTCAGCCAATTGTTTCTTGGACGGGCGCACCTACTCATTCCTCGTTTATGATGCGACAGAAAACGGTGGCCCAAAAATAACAGTCACAAACCGCGATATCCGTGAAATCCAAATGGCCAAAGCAGCTCTTTATTCAGGCGCCCGTTTGTTGATGGATAAATTCAATGTCGACAAAGTGGATCGTGTCGTACTGGCTGGTGCCTTTGGCGCCCATATCTCACCAAAACATGCGATGGTGCTGGGTATGATCCCCGACGCGCCTTTAGACAAGGTAACATCCGCAGGCAACGCTGCAGGCACAGGGGCGCGTATCGCACTTCTAAATCGCGAAGCACGCACAGAGATCGAAGCGACTGTACGTGCCATTCACAAAATCGAAACGGCAATTGAGCCGCGTTTTCAAGAGCACTTTGTAAACGCCTCCGCGATCCCGAACTCAGCAGAACCGTTTCCGATCCTAAATTCAATCGTCACTATACCCGCTGTGAACTTCAACACAGGCGGTGGTGACAAAGAAGGTGGTGGGCGCCGCAGACGACGCCGAGGATAGGTTGACCGCCCTAACCCAATCGCCTATTGCCACACCGAGTGGCGGGTATGGTGAAAAGGTATCACGGCAGCTTCCCAAGCTTTAGTTACGAGTTCGATTCTCGTTACCCGCTCCACTATCGTTACAGCGATCTACAATAGAAAACGGCGCGTCCAAACTTTGGTCGCGCCGTTTCTCTTTTTTCGATTTATTTCAATCTATTAGAACGTCACCGAACTCATCCCTCAGGTTTCGCTTAAGGACCTTACCAGTCGCGTTTCGCGGCAAAACATCAGTAAAGACAACGCAGTCAGGGATTTGCCACTTTGCTATCTTACCTTCAAATATTGCAAGCACATCCGCCTCTGAAGGCGCTTCGCCTTCGACAGCAACGGCAATCAAAATTGGGCGTTCATCCCATTTTGCGTGGGTCGCACCAATCACCGCTGCATCCGCAAGCTGTGGGTGCCCAATCGCAATATTCTCCAAATCAACAGACGAGATCCATTCCCCGCCCGACTTGATGATGTCCTTCGAACGGTCCTTGATACTAAGATATCCATCTGGATCTAGCGTCGCGACATCGCCGGTATGAAACCAATCATCGGTCAGGGTTTCATCACGGGTTTTCTGGAAATAACTGTCCAAAATCCAATGACCGCGCACCATTAGGTTGCCTTGCGTTTCCGCATCATTGGGCAACTCCGCCCCCTCTTCATCAACGACCTTCAATTCGACACCCCACATTGGTCGGCCTTGGTTTTCGCGAAGTTTGTGTTGCTCCTCGATCGGTAAATCAAGGTGTTTGGCCAATGGCTGATTGGCTGAACCCAGCGGAGACATTTCCGTCATGCCCCATGCATGAATGGTTTCAACATCGTATTTCTCACGGAACGCCGTGATCATTGAAGGTGGGCAAGCAGAGCCACCGACAACGGTGCGCTTCAGTGATGCAAGTTGTGACCCCGCCTTTTCTGCTTCACCTAGAAGACCCAACCAAATCGTCGGAACGCCTAGGGCGGTCGTAACGTTATACTTGTCGATCAAGGCCACCAGTGAGGCACCGTCCAAGCCAGGCCCCGGCATCACCATCCGCGCGCCAGTCATTGCGCAGGCATATGGCGTGCCCCACGCGTTGACGTGGAACATCGGCACAACCGGTAATACAACGTCCATTGCAGAATATC
>CAXIAD010000126.1:0-3779 GCA_964021645.1 uncultured Cognatishimia sp.
CTTTAGCATCGGCAAGCGTTTGATTGGCGCGCAATGTGATTGGGTTATAGACTATGCCGCTCTCAAAACGCTTGACGCGGCGGACCTCACGGGCTTGCTCTTCAATCGAAAGATTGCGGTGAACAACACCAATCCCACCCGCTTGGGCCATGGCAATCGCCATACGTCCCTCGGTAACGGTATCCATGGCTGAACTCAGCAAAGGAATATTCATCGATATCGATTTGGTTACAAATGTCCGCGTATCAGCCGTCGACGGCAACACATCGGACGCCCCCGGAACAAGCAAAACATCATCAAAGGTCAAAGCCTCACGAATCTCCATATCGCACCTCGCATGCAGAGTGTTCATTTGGCGGTTTCCTTTCTCATGGTTTTGCACAAATGGAAAGAGGGCATTGCACAAACCTGTCTTCCTCTTACCCAATAAACTCCCGCCGGAGGCACCAAGCCTCTCAAACACGCCCAAATACAGAAAATGACGCGCAGCAGGCAGGTTTTGCCGCTCTTTGGCTTTCCCTTTGAAAACGTTGCTCTATGCTATGTTCAAACACTGCAAAGGGCACGTAAATG
Source organism: uncultured Cognatishimia sp. (assembly GCA_964021645.1). Classification (GTDB taxonomy): domain Bacteria; phylum Pseudomonadota; class Alphaproteobacteria; order Rhodobacterales; family Rhodobacteraceae; genus CANLDA01. Next base: position 574 of record CAXIAD010000126.1, read on the forward strand.
AGCACTGATCCTCTCGTCGTTTTCACCCCATCTGGCAAACGTGGAAATTTCGCGGTTGGCACACCAATTTTGACTGCGGCACGAAAATTGGGCGTCGATTTGGACTCGGTCTGCGGCGGACGGGGCATTTGTTCTAAATGTCAGATTACACCCAGTTACGGCGAATTTTCAAAACACGGTGTCACTGTTCACGATGGTGCTTTGAGTGAATGGAACAGCGTTGAGCAAAGATATCAGGACAAACGCGGCTTGATTGAGGGCCGTCGTTTGGGATGCCAAGCAACGGTACAAGGCGACATTGTGATCGATGTGCCGCCAGAAAGCCAAGTGCACAAACAGGTCGTACGCAAACGTGCTGAGGCGCGTGACATTGTAATGAACCCATCAACCAAACTGTATTACGTCGAAGTCCAAGAACCTGACATGCACGACCCTACGGGTGATCTTGAACGATTGCGCATTGCACTCAATGAGCAATGGCAGCTTGAGAATGTACACGCCGATCTGCACATCTTGCAAAAGATGCAGCCAATCCTGCGTAAAGGTGGATGGAAAGTCACCTGTGCTGTGCACTTGGGTGATGATGAAAATGCGCCGCGCATTATGCACATTTGGCCGGGCTATTATGAGGGAACGGTTTACGGTCTTGCTGTCGATCTGGGCTCTACCACGATTGCCGCGCACCTGTGTGATTTGCAAACTGGTGAAGTTGTCGCCTCCTCTGGCGTCATGAACCCACAAATCCGCTTTGGTGAAGATTTAATGAGCCGTGTCAGTTATTCAATGATGAATTCTGGTGGTGCCGCTGAAATGACAGAGGCCGTGCGCGAGGGGATGAACGCCCTATTTACCCAAGTCAGCACAGAGGCTGAAATCGACAAAGCATTGATCGTAGACGCTGTGTTCGTCTGCAATCCAGTTATGCACCATCTGTTCCTTGGCATTGATCCCTTTGAATTGGGCCAAGCCCCCTTCGCACTGACCACATCGGACTCATTGCGCCTGCGTGCTGATGACTTAGACCTAAACATCCATCCCTCTGCCCGCATTTACATTCTGCCGTGTATCGCGGGCCACGTTGGCGCGGATGCAGCCGCTGTGGCGCTCTCTGAGGCACCAGACAAGTCTGAAGACCTTGTTTTGGTGGTAGACGTAGGGACAAACGCTGAAATCCTACTGGGCAACAAAGAAAAGGTCCTTGCCTGCTCATCCCCGACAGGCCCCGCTTTTGAAGGTGCTCAAATTAGCTCAGGGCAACGCGCTGCGCCCGGTGCGATAGAGCGAGTAGAAATTGATCCTGTCACTAAGGTTCCGCGTTTCCGTGTGATCGGGTCAGACATCTGGTCCGACGAAGAAGGCTTTGATGAAGCCATCGCAGGTTCTGACGTAACCGGCATCTGTGGTTCCGGCATTATCGAGATGGTCGCTGAAATGCGCCTTGCCGGAATCGTAGATGGGCCCGGCCTAATCGGGTCACCAGAACAGACTGGTTCAGCCAATTGTTTCTTGGACGGGCGCACCTACTCATTCCTCGTTTATGATGCGACAGAAAACGGTGGCCCAAAAATAACAGTCACAAACCGCGATATCCGTGAAATTCAAATGGCCAAAGCAGCGCTTTATTCAGGCGCCCGCTTGTTGATGGATAAATTCAATGTCGACAAAGTGGACCGTGTCGTACTGGCTGGTGCCTTTGGCGCCCATATTTCACCCAAACACGCGATGGTGTTGGGTATGATCCCCGACGCGCCTTTGGACAAGGTTACATCCGCTGGCAACGCTGCAGGCACAGGGGCGCGTATTGCACTTCTAAATCGCGAGGCACGCACAGAGATCGAAGCGACTGTACGTGCCATTCACAAAATCGAGACGGCAATTGAGCCGCGTTTTCAAGAGCACTTTGTAAACGCCTCCGCGATCCCGAACTCAGCAGAACCGTTTCCGATCCTAAATTCAATCGTCACTATACCCGCTGTGAACTTCAACACAGGCGGTGGTGACAAAGAAGGTGGTGGGCGCCGCAGACGACGCCGAGGATAGGTTGACCGCCCTAACCCAATCGCCTATTGCCACACCGAGTGGCGGGTATGGTGAAAAGGTATCACGGCAGCTTCCCAAGCTTTAGTTACGAGTTCGATTCTCGTTACCCGCTCCACTATCGTTACAGCGATCTACAATAGAAAACGGCGCGTCCAAACTTTGGTCGCGCCGTTTCTCTTTTTTCGATTTATTTCAATCTATTAGAACGTCACCGAACTCATCCCTCAGGTTTCGCTTAAGGACCTTACCAGTCGCGTTTCGCGGCAAAACATCAGTAAAGACAACGCAGTCAGGGATTTGCCACTTTGCTATCTTACCTTCAAATATTGCAAGCACATCCGCCTCTGAAGGCGCTTCGCCTTCGACAGCAACGGCAATCAAAATTGGGCGTTCATCCCATTTTGCGTGGGTCGCACCAATCACCGCTGCATCCGCAAGCTGTGGGTGCCCAATCGCAATATTCTCCAAATCAACAGACGAGATCCATTCCCCGCCCGACTTGATGATGTCCTTCGAACGGTCCTTGATACTAAGATATCCATCTGGATCTAGCGTCGCGACATCGCCGGTATGAAACCAATCATCGGTCAGGGTTTCATCACGGGTTTTCTGGAAATAACTGTCCAAAATCCAATGACCGCGCACCATTAGGTTGCCTTGCGTTTCCGCATCATTGGGCAACTCCGCCCCCTCTTCATCAACGACCTTCAATTCGACACCCCACATTGGTCGGCCTTGGTTTTCGCGAAGTTTGTGTTGCTCCTCGATCGGTAAATCAAGGTGTTTGGCCAATGGCTGATTGGCTGAACCCAGCGGAGACATTTCCGTCATGCCCCATGCATGAATGGTTTCAACATCGTATTTCTCACGGAACGCCGTGATCATTGAGGGTGGGCAAGCAGAGCCACCGACAACGGTGCGCTTCAGTGATGCAAGTTGCGAGCCCGCTTTTTCCGCTTCACCTAGAAGACCCAACCAAATCGTCGGCACGCCTAGGGCGGTCGTAACGTTATACTTGTCGATCAAGGCCACCAGTGAAGCACCGTCTAAGCCAGGCCCCGGCATCACCATCCGCGCGCCTGTCATCGCACAGGCATAGGGCGTGCCCCATGCGTTGACGTGGAACATCGGCACAACCGGTAATACAACGTCCATTGCAGAATATC
>CAXIAD010000127.1:0-3662 GCA_964021645.1 uncultured Cognatishimia sp.
CCATCCGGCCAGCGCTGGGCGTGCGGACCGGGCTGAGGAAAACGCCGCAGATCAAGCGGAGACGGTGCCGGTTTTGAGTGATGACGAATGGGCAGCTTTGGTGGGTATTTGTGACTAGGGCCTTTTTCGTTTGCCTGATGCGTTGGGCTCTGAAAATTCGAAAATTCCCAACTATGCGCATAGAATTTCACCCACCGTATATCAGAATGAAGCTAGGTAATTTCTAACCTGTTCAGGATGTTTTTAGCAACCACATCAACGCCTTCCATTTGATCAACCTGAGATGGATGATTTGCCAACTTGGCTAGATCGTCTCGTAGATCAACTAGAACATCGGGGCTTAGGTGCCTAACCACCAGATCAATTGTCCAATATTTCCAAACTGCATCATCAGAGTTTAAGATTGCTTTGATGTGAGGCGATATTTCAGAACCCGCCTGCGATAGAAGTGACGCTGTTTGGGGGGCAATAGGCCAGTTCGCATCTTGCACCCAAGTCAGCAAATCAGGGAGCACCGGGTTTAGTTTAGGGAAACCGACATGGCCCGCCAGTTCTAGTGCGTCGATATCGAATTTATCTTTTGGTATGCAAGCATTGAGGTCCATCTAATCAAGTTATTCGGCATCTGTAATGTCTGCAACAGGCTCAGTTCACCCGCCGCCTAATCCACCGGGGTGGCGGTTAGCCAGACGCCGCCTTCGGGGCGTAGGGTTAGGATCATCACGGGGTCGGGCTCTCGTCCGGCGATGGGGTCGAATTTGAAACCTGCAAGCAGGGTTGCGAGGATCAGTACCGCCTCTTGCAGGGCGAAACTGGCACCGATGCAGATACGCGGGCCGTCGCCAAAGGGCAGATAGGCGTAGCGATCAACCGATTTACGATCGGCAAAGCGCAGGGGGTCAAAGGCGTTGGGATCCTCCCACAGTTGATGATGGCGGTGCAGCGCATAGATCGGGATCATGATGGTATCGCCCTTGCGAATCTCTCTTCCGCCTAGGGTGTCTGGTTGCAGGGCGGTGCGTGAAATGATGCCCGCCGGGGGGTATAGGCGCAGGGCCTCCTCAACAATCATGCGGATAAAGGGCATTTGCGCGAGATCAGGTTTTGCCGTGGGGTCAGACAGGGCTGCCTTTGCCTCAGCGCGGGCGCGGTCCTGCACCTGTTGATCAAAGGCACAGAGGTACAGCGACCACGCCAGTGTCAGGGCGGTGGTTTCGTGGCCAGCCACAATAAAGGTCAGCAGATTGTCGCGCAATTCGGATGTGTTCATGCGGCGTTTGGTGTCGGGGTCCACCCCCTCTAGCAGCAGATCAAGCAGATCGGGGATGTCACCGGGGCCACGCAGGCGGCGGGCCTCAATCGCGTCATCGGCGATTTGTTTCATCTGTTTCATTGATTTACCAGCGGTCAAGCGACCGGGGCGCGGCAGCCAATCGGGCGCGCCCAACATATCCAGCAACGAGATTTTGCCCGCCTCGGCAATATAGCTATCAATCGCGCGGTGCACCGATTGGCTATCAAAGGTGTCGTCGCCGGAAAACGTCACCTCGGATATCACATCAAAGGTGGTGCGGACCATTTCATCCATCATATCAACAGGTTGCGATTTGGTGTCTGTTAAGCGCGCGCAGGTACGATAGGCCGCCTCTGACATGATCGGGGCCAATGCGGTGACGTTACGATGCGAAAACACCGGAGCCGCCGCGCGCCGTTGCCAGCGCCAATGCGCCCCCTCTGCGACAAACAGGCTGTCGCCAATCGCGGGGCGCAGTACGTTCTTGGTGGCCTTGGATTTGGGGTAATCATCGACGCGATCCAGCAAAATCTGCCGGATTGCCACCGGATCCATCACCATATGCCAGCGTATCCCCGTGCGCCCGGATAGCATCGGTTGGCGGGTGGCGATATCAGGCAGGATGCCCAGCAGGTTACTGCGCGCCGCCTTGAGGCTGCGCCAAATGCCCAAGGGTTCGGTATGCAGGGCAGGGTGCACAGGAAGGGGACGTTTTGGCATCTGGTTTTCCTATGGTGATGTGTGGCGATGAAACACCTGTTATCAGAATATAGGGCGGCATGTCGCCATCGCAATCCCGGCGATGTTGCGCCGGATTATCGCATGCGATATCTGAGGAGGAACCTTATCAGGATGTGCCAATGACCCGTATTTTCGCTTGCCTCGCCTTTGTTCTGACGATTGCCGGATGTGCCAGCACCGAAATACCGGACACGCCCACCGAATTGGGCAACTTTGCATTGGGTCATAACATCGCTGTTGCCCCTGATTTGGTCAAAGGTCCTCTGTCGCGTGAAGCCACCGCAGAAGAGCTGACCGACGCAATGAAAGCCGCAATGCAAGAGCGGTTTGGCCGCTATGAGGGCGATCATCTATACCACTTTGGCATCAACGTATCGGGCTATGTTCTGGCGCAACCGGGCGTGCCGATCTTGTTCTCTCCTAAGTCTGCATTGGTCATCACGGTCAGTGTTTGGGATGAAAATACCGGTCAAAAGTTGAACGAAGAAGCTATGCAATTGACCGTATCTGAGAATGTTTCGGGGGAGTCGTTTGTTGGCTCTGGCCTGACGACTTCGCGTGAAGAGCAGATTGCGAACCTGACGTTCAATGCCGCGCGGGCCGTTGAAAGATGGTTGTTGAAAAATCCCGAATGGTTGGATTTTGACAAGTAATTCGACCACGTGAGGTTGCGTTAATACCGCGTGCTGCGGGATGGTGTGGAAATACCACATGCCTGCACAAGCGAGGGTTGCGGCAATTATTTAATGGCTAACAGGTTTGCGCCTTTCTATTGAGGGGCGAGTTGTCAATTACCTGAGGTTGTTATGAAAAATACGAAATATTCTGCGGGTCTTCGTGCCTTTATCGCGGTGGGAATCGTTGCCATTTTGGCGGCATGCACCCCGGAGACCAAAGTTGCAGCACCGGTTGAACCCAAACCTTTCAGCGTAAGCTCGGTTAAGGTTGTGGTTGCTGAAGGGGCTGCGGAGGGGCGATTTGAAGACGCCGCATTGCGCGCACAGGCCGTTGCGCAGCTAGAGCAAGAATTGACCAAGCAATTGGCCGCTGTCCCCGGCGGTAATCGCAAAGGGCATGCTGTGGTGACGATCACAACGATGCGCCTGAAAGCGGCTGGCGCGCGGGCATTTGGCGGTGTGAATCAGGTGACTGCGGATGTTGTGATCAAGGGATCAAATGGTGCCGAATTGCTGAGCGGATCACGGATTACCTATGCGGATCAGGCCAAGAATACCCAGATCGCGGTGAATGCCATTCCTATTGGGCTGTTGATCAATTTGGCCCGCAATGCGGATGATTCGGGCGCTGGTGAGGATTTGGCCAAGTTGCTAACCGGATTTAGCGGCGAAATGGTGGCTTGGCTTAAGCTGTAAAACGCTGATGCACGGCTGACTTGAGGAATAGGCCCGCTAAAGCTGGCCAAATTCCTCTTGTTTTGCAGGTTCGCAACACTCGTGGTGCCTGCGCTGTAAATGCTTAACTCTGGCTTGATTTTTTCCGCGTGACGCAATATGTGCCGCGCGGAAGATGAATCGGGCCATGGTGGCCCCTCTGTAGGAAAAAGGCGCCTCGTCATGGCTAAGGAAAAGTTTGAGCGTAATAAACCGCACTGCAACATTGGCACAAT
>CAXIAD010000128.1:0-3592 GCA_964021645.1 uncultured Cognatishimia sp.
AAAACGGCGAATTCTATTTCATCGAGATGAACACCCGTTTGCAGGTCGAACACCCTGTGACCGAGGCCATCTTTGGCGTCGATCTGGTGCGCGAACAAATCCGCGTTGCCGCTGGCCTGCCGATGTCCTTTACGCAGGATGATCTCGTGATCAACGGTCACGCCATCGAGGTACGTATCAACGCCGAAAAACTACCGAATTTCTCCCCCTGCCCTGGCAAGATCACCCAGTATCACGCACCGGGTGGATTGGGCGTTCGCATGGATTCGGCCCTCTATGATGGCTATTCGATCCCGCCCTATTACGATTCGCTGATCGGCAAACTCATCGTGCATGGCCGTGATCGCCCAGAGGCCCTCGCGCGCCTGAACCGCGCCTTGGGAGAGCTGATCGTTGACGGTATCGACACCACGTTGCCGCTCTTTCACGACTTGCTCGCAGAGCCAGATGTTCACTCCGGTGACTACAACATTCACTGGCTGGAACAATGGCTCGAAACTGCCTACGGCAGCGCCTGATGGCCTGAACGCATTGGCATGACTGATCTAACGCCAGACATGTTGATGCGGGCTTACGGCATGGGGGTTTTCCCCATGTCCGAACACCGCGACGACCCGGATATATTCTGGGTCGATCCGCGATTGCGCGGTGTCATCCCGCTTGATGGCTTTCACATTTCACGCTCACTTGCGCGGCGCATTCGGGCACAGCCCTATCAGGTTACCCTGAACCAAGATTTCATTGGCGTGTTGGATGGCTGCTCTGATCGGGATGATACGTGGATCAGCGGTCCGATCCGCAATCTCTACATCGCGCTGCACAATCGCAAACAGGCCCATTCCATTGAAATTTGGCAGGACGACGCTCTCGTTGGGGGTGTTTATGGCGTCACGCTGGGGGCGGCGTTTTTTGGCGAAAGCATGTTTTCGCGGCGCACCGATGCCTCAAAACTGGCGCTGGCCTATCTGGTTTGTCACCTGAATACCTGTGGGTTTCGGCTGTTTGATACGCAGTTCCTAACGCCCCACCTGCAAAGCCTTGGTGCCAAGGAAATCACCCGCGCCGCCTATCACCGCGATCTATCCGCCGCGATACAACTCGACGCGGTCTTTTCACCCCGCCTAACCGTGTCCTACGAGGATGTGTTGCAGTGCAAAACCCAGACATCAAATCGCGCATGATCCATCGCACTTAGCGCCGGGGATGAGGCGATCATCCAGCCCTGAAAAAACGGATCAATCAGATCGTCATTCTCATAAACCGTCAAAAACGCATAGGCCTCACCCGCCGGATTATCCTCGGGGTATCGGCAATCTGCCAGATCAATTCGTAGCCCGCCAAAGCGTACCGAAAACCCGTTTTGCAAAGGGATATCAACCACTTCACCATTCAACTTATCCAGCCCGCGCAGCATGGCACCGGGTGCCTGAAGCGTGTTCAGCTCGGTCTTTGTGGTTTCCAGCGTCGGTTCGTCAAGGATGGTAAGCGAGTCAAAACCTTCAAGCGTCTCTACTGTGATCGTCCCTTGTGCCATTGCGGATGATCCCACAAGCAACGCGACGCCCAGTATTAACCCTCTCATTTTTCGTCTCCACCACCAGCTGCAAATTTGATCAACAATGAGATCAGGCTTACGGCACCTTGCGTGTCTTCAATCTCCCCACCTTCTTCAAGGTTGAACGGGGATCCGCCCGGCAAAATCTCGACGAAATTCCCCCCCAACAAACCCTCAGAAGAGATGACGATGGCGCTGTCGTCTGGCAGCTCAATGCCCTCAAGCACTGTAAATGCCGTATCCGCGCGAAAGCTGGTTGGGTTCAATGTGATGTCGGTGACGCTGCCAATTTTGACCCCGGCCAAACGCACATCTGATCCAACAGAGATACCTTCCAAGGATCGAAAAGACGCCGTGAGCGGGTAGCCGGACGTCGAAGAGGTAAGCCCGGTCGCCTGACTGACATAGGCCAGAAAGCCGACCGCGACAGCCAAAACGATGCCGCCGACAATGATTTCAGTGCGTTGCGTTGACATGATAACCTTGCCTATCGGGGTCTACAGGGGCCTTATTCGGGGCTCCATGCCTCATAATCCTGACGATCCGCAGGGGCCGCCCGGCGAATTGACCCGGCCGGAGCATAGGCCAAAGCCGTCCCGGTTAGGTTTTCCTGATGCGGTTTTTCCCACGTCTTATGTACCAGCGGTTTTTCTGTTGGCACCTCATTATAGGTCCAATGCAACCAGCCATGCCAATCGGCGCTGACGCGGCTTGCTTCTGCTTCACCGTTGAACATGACCCAGCGTTTGCTGCCGTCTTTGTTGCGGTAATAGACATTGCCCTGATCGTCCTCGCCCACCTTGACGCCTTTGCGCCATGTGAACAGCTGCGTGTTCAAGGTTCCGCCATTCCACCATGTGGCTGCGCGCAATAATGTGTTCAGAATGCCCATGGGTGCCTCCGCAAAATTCTCTTTCCGTATGCCTTATCTCACCTCAAAGGTCCAGAGCTTCCGCCACGCCAGCGCATCACCGCTGACACCATAATCGGGCCAAACACCTGACTTATGCCGGTCCATAAACACTATAGGCGGTATTCATTAAAAAAGCGGATCCAACGGACCCGCTTTCAAACTCAATTTCACCAAGCAGCACGATTATCCCGCGGTCGCCGGCTCTTTTTCGGCATCCGCGTGAATCATCAAAGGTGCCGCATCCGAATTCACGGCCTCTTCATTCACCACAACCTCGGTCACGCTATCCATTCCCGGCAGCTCAAACATCGTGTTCAGCAGGATCTCTTCCAGAATAGACCGCAACCCACGTGCACCGGTTTTGCGCTGGATCGCACGTTTCGCAATCGCACTTAGCGCATCTTCGGTAAAGGTAAGCTCGGTATTTTCCAACTCGAACAGGCGCTGATACTGTTTAACCAACGCATTCTTAGGTTGGGTCAGAATCGTTACCAGCGCATCTTCGTCCAGATCTTCCAGCGTTGCCAAAACCGGCAAGCGGCCAACAAACTCAGGGATCAAACCAAACTTCAACAGATCCTCTGGTTCCAGATCTTGGAAAATCTCACCAACGCCGCGTTCATCATTGTCGCGCACATCCGCACCAAATCCCATAGCAGAGCCTTTGCCACGTGCCGCAATAATCCGGTCTAAACCAGCGAACGCACCGCCACAGATGAACAGAATATTTGTTGTATCGACCTGCAAAAACTCCTGCTGCGGGTGCTTACGTCCCCCCTGCGGAGGCACACTTGCGACGGTACCTTCCATCAGTTTCAACAAGGCCTGCTGCACGCCCTCGCCCGATACGTCACGGGTGATCGAGGGGTTCTCAGACTTGCGCGTAATCTTATCGACCTCATCAATGTAAACGATGCCGCGTTGGGCGCGCTCAACATTATATTCCGATGATTGCAGCAGTTTCAGGATGATGTTTTCGACATCTTCACCGACATAACCCGCCTCGGTCAACGTGGTCGCATCCGCCATTGTGAACGGCACATCCAGAATCCGCGCCAATGTCTGCGCCAGCAGCGTTTTACCGCAACCGGTTGGGCCGATCAGCAGAATGTTGGATTTCGCCA
>CAXIAD010000129.1:0-3134 GCA_964021645.1 uncultured Cognatishimia sp.
CATTCACGGTTCATGCGGTATTGAGAGGCTCGCCACGTTTGGCGGGCCTTTTTATTTGCGGCGTGGGTTTCGTGTGCAGGTTGTTCACAAAAAATCAGGCCAGCTTAAAAGCTGGCCTGATTTGGGATGTTTTGATGATCCGCACCTAGGGAGATTAAGGTGCTGTCAGGGATCAGATGTTCAACGCTTCTTGTGGGGTGATCGCGTCAAGGCCAAGAGCTTTGCCCACGGCTTCATATGTGATTTGGCCAGCGTGTACGTTCAGGCCGTTCAACAGGTGTTTGTCATCGGCGCAGGCCTTTTTCCAACCTTTGTTGGCCAGGGCCAGCAAGAATGGCAGGGTCGCATTGCCAAGCGCCTGAGTTGAGGTGCGCGCGACGGCTCCGGGCATGTTGGCCACACAGTAATGCATGATGCCGTCAACTTCGTAGATCGGATCAGCGTGGGTTGTCGCTTTGGAGGTTTCAAAGCAACCGCCTTGGTCAATGGCGACGTCTACAAGCACGGCACCGGGCTTCATCTCGCTGAGTTGGGCGCGCGAAATCAGCTTGGGGGCGGCGGCACCGGGGATCAGAACCGCGCCGATGACCATATCGGCCTCGCGGACCAATTCGGCAGTTGCACCTGCTGTGGAGTATTGATTTTTGAAGGTGCCACCAAAGACATCATCGAGATATTTCAGACGGGTCAAAGAGCGGTCCAGAATGGTCACATCGGCACCCATGCCTGCCGCGATTTTCGCAGCGTGCGTGCCAACAACACCGCCGCCAATCACAACAACGCGCGCAGGGGCTACACCGGGAACGCCACCCATTAGAATGCCGCGGCCACCATTGGCCTTTTGCATGGTATAGGCACCAACCTGAGGTGCCAAACGGCCCGCAACTTCGGACATGGGGGCCAGCAGGGGCAGACCACCACGATCATCGGTCACAGTTTCATAGGCAATCGCGGTACAGCCGCTGGCCAGCAGATCCTGAGTTTGGGCAAGATCGGGCGCGAGGTGCAGGTAGGTAAAGAGCAGCTGGCCTTCGCGCAACATTTTACGCTCGACGGGTTGGGGTTCTTTTACTTTAACGATCATATCAGCAGCGGCGAAAATCTCGGCGGCTGTGTCGATGATTGTGGCACCAGCTGCGGTGTAATCATCATTGCTAAAGCCAGCGCCCATTCCGGCATCTGATTGAATGATCACTTCGTGACCATGGTTGACGGCCTCGCGGGCGGCGTCTGGTGTCATGCCGACGCGAAATTCCTGCGGCTTGATCTCTGATGGGCATCCGATTTTCATGACTAATTCTCCCTTGAATTCTAGGGAGACTTTGGGGGAGGTGAGACAAAAGGTGCTGCTTTTTTGTGCGAAATAAAAACATGCAATTCGAAGAATCTTCGAATATATTTGACAAAACAGCAAGGAACTACGGACATATGTCACTTGATCAAACGGATCGTCGCATCCTGACGGCATTACAAAAACGGGGGCGCATTTCAAATGCGGACCTGTCGGAATTGGTAAACCTGTCGCCATCGGCCTGTCACCGGCGTGTGCAGAGATTGGAAAATGATGGGTATATTCGTGATTACGTGGCGTTGTTGGATGCGCGCAAAATGCGGGTGCCGACAACCGTGTTTGTCGAGATTACGTTATCCGGGCAGGCGGATGAGGTCCTGGAGGCCTTTGAGAAGGCAGTGGCGCGGATACCGGATGTGTTGGAGTGCCATTTGATGGCGGGCGTGGCGGATTATATTCTGAAGGTTGTCGCGGAAAACACTGAGGATTTCGCCCGCATTCACCGTCAGCATTTGGCGCGTTTGCCCGGAGTGGCGCAGATGCAAAGCTCATTTGCGTTGCGCACCGTGTTTAAGACGACGGCCTTACCGGTTTAGGAGGTTTTTTTTGGGGGGGGGCGGATTTTTGGGGCTTTGCCCCACTCACATTATGAATAATGTGAGCTCCCCAGGATATTTTTACCCAAGAGAAGATAGGCGGACTGGTGGCGGTGTTTGGTTTGGGTGGGGGCCGCGCTCAACCGGGTGGGTGAGTTGAGCGCGGCCTGTTTTTGTTTTGACGGATTTTTTTTAACGGGGCAGGGCTATTCCTGCGGCTCCAGTTTATCCTGCGTCTGGGTGTCAAAATCGCCGGCATCGTGGCGTTCGCGTAGTTGGGTTTCAAGCTCGCCAAAGGCGCGGTTGACCATGCGGCCGCGTTGTACGGCGGGGCGCGCATCAATGGTTTGTGCCCAGCGTAGCAGGTGGGTGTAGCTGGTCACGTCAAGGAATTCAGCCGCGCTGTACAAGCGGCCAAGCACCAGTTGCCCGTACCAAGACCAGATCGCGATATCCGCGATGGTATAGTCATCGCCTGCGATAAACGGGGTTTTGGCCAATTGACGATCCAAGACGTCAAGCTGACGTTTGGTTTCCATCGCAAAGCGGTTGATCGGGTATTCGAATTTTTCGGGCGCATAGGCGTAAAAGTGGCCAAAGCCGCCGCCCAGATAGGGGGCGCTGCCCATTTGCCAGAACAGCCAAGACAGCATTTCGGCGCGTTTTGTCGGGTCTGTGGTAAGCAATGCGCCGTGCTTTTCCGCCAGATGCAACAGGATGGCACCGGATTCAAAAATACGCGTGGGCGGGGTTGTTGAGTGATCCATCAGGGCGGGGATTTTTGAATTTGGATTCACATCGACAAAGCCGCTGCCGAATTGATCGCCTTCGCCGATATTGATCAGCCATGCGTCATATTCTGCGCCAGTGTGGCCAAGGGCGAGCAGCTCTTCGAGCATGACCGTGACTTTGACGCCATTCGGGGTTGCGAGTGAATAGAGTTGCAACGGGTGTTTGCCCACTTGCAGGTCTTTGTCATGGGTGGCCCCGGCGATGGGGCGGTTGATATTGGCAAAGCTGCCGCCGCTTTTGCTTTCCCAGGTCCATACGGCGGGAGGGGTGTAGGTGGTATCGCTCATGGTGGGTGCCTTTTGGTCAGGGAGGTGTTGAAACTATGTAGGAAGGAAATTGGCAATTGTCAGGGGGCAGGGGTGAGTATTTACGATGCAGGGCAGATTGCGTGGCGTCAATATCTGGATGTGGGTCTTGAAGTGGAGATGTGCGGCGTTTTTGGCCCATGGCAATAG
>CAXIAD010000130.1:0-3110 GCA_964021645.1 uncultured Cognatishimia sp.
CCACGGGGGACAGGCTGCCGATAAACCAGCGGTTCATTTTGACCGAGGCCCCGACCCCCCAATAATCGTCGCTGCGCTGGATCGTCGTCAGCGGGATGGTGCCATCAAACCCGCGATGTCCGGCGTAAACTGACGCTTTGCCAACAAAGCCGCCGGGCCAGTATTTGGTCGCTGACAGGGTCACGCTGATGCCGTCGTAGTTGATGTGCTCTGTCTTTGGGCGCGATTGCTCTAGCGCGAGTTTGCCGCCAAGAGAGAAGGTTGGTGACAGGTCGTGTTCCAATGCGGCGAAGAAGGTCTTGAAGGAGCCATTGTTGCCGGTGGAATCGTCAAATTTACGGTCTTCGAAGGTTGTGGCCAGCGACAATCGGGTTTTCGCGTTGAAGAAGTGTTTTGCCGCCACGGTGAGGCCAAGTGCGGAGGAATCGCTTTGGTCTTGGCGAAACTCGTTGCGTTTGAACGGGGCGATTGTCCAAGCGGTTTGGCCGATATCAAAGCGGTGCACGATGGCAATAATGGATCGATCAAAGTTGAATTGCGGCTCTTCGCTATACACAGTTTTGCTGTAGGTTAGTGACAGGCGTGTTAGCGAGCGTCCCGAGGCGCGCAGTTGGAAAGAGCCAGATAGGCCCGCCGTGACACCAACGCCGGAAGTTGCGCGGGAATCCTCGTCGATATCCAAATCCCCAAGCACGGTAGAGAATGAATCCTGCGTCGAGCCGCGATTGACGTTTGTTGAGGGTTCAATAGAGAAATAGGTCTGCCATTCAAAGGGGCGTTGTTTGCCGATTTTGGATTTGAGGCTTCTGTAGGCGCGCCGCAACAGGGGATTGGGATCGGTATAGATCAGACGGTTGAGCTGATAGGTCGCCTTGGAGAGTTTGTTTGCGAGGTAAAGGGTGTGGGCAAGTTCGCGCCGGATACGCAGATCATTGGGTTTTAGTCTGAGGGCCTGCTCCAGGAGGGTGACGGCCTCGAGCGTGTTGCCCTGCGCCTTATGGATGCGCCCCTCAAGGAGCAACTCTTCGGAGCGGGCGTGGGGGGTATTAGCCAAGACCAGACGGGCGGTGTCGTAGTCGCCTTGGTTTACAAGCTGTGTCAGCTGGTTTTCGAGACGACCAAGGGGGGCCGCCTGTGCATTACAAGCCTCAGAGAAGATAAGCAGGATGCCGAAAAATGACAAACATGCAGCGCGCGCTACAACAAGCATACAGACACCATGTCAAAAGAAAGCGATGCCGAGCTATACATCTGATAGCCCAGCATCGCAAAAGAGCTTAGCGTGTGCCGACGAAACCGCCTGCGAACACTGTGTCGGAATCAGTACCGTGGAAGGCACCAATGACGCCAGTTGAGCCGATGTTGCCATCAAGATTACCTGTTGCTGAGCCGCTGACAGTACCTGAACCGGGAACGAAGCCGCTGTAGATAACTGTTACAGAGCCACCAACGTCGGTTCCGCTGATCGTGCCATTGACCCGTAGTTCGCTGTTTGAACCGGTCAATGTTCCAGCATTGAAGTCTGCTGCGAGCGTCATGCTACCGTTTTCGGTGACGCGCGAACCGGTTAGGAATGTTGTGGTGCGGTTTACGTCATCAATGACCTGATATGCGTAAGTTGTATTGTAGTTTGCGGAGCCACTGGTGACGGCAGAACCAGTGTTTGCGCCGGATTGAATGCCTGCAAAACCTTCGGCTTGACCATTGGTGAGGTCCAGACCTGTGACAAAGGCCACGGTGCCAACGGATGCATTGCTAACCGTGTCGTTCAATTCATTGGAAAGAGAAACATTCACGCGGCTACCGGAGACGGAGCCAAAGCCAGAATTTGTTGTTGAGCTAGCGAGACCGCTTGCGTTGCAACCGGACAATGCTGCGACAGCGCTAAGGCCAATTGCGAGATGTGCAAAATTCATTTTGTAGTTTTCCCAGGATGATCGTTACAATTTAAGATTCTTTTACAATTGGAGGTTAAGTGAGTCACGCAATAACAACTATATTTCTGTGGAAAGTGTCCCATTTGTTAACAATTTCCTGAAACGGGCAGAGTGTTTTGGATCACAAAGTAGTGAAGCGTTGTCGGGTGTGGTTTGAAGCAGGGCGATGGCGCGCAGTCATGGGTGCCGTGAACGCGCGCTCTAGAATCAGGGCATACAATCGTGATGGCGGATCGGGGCGAGGGAGGCGGCGTCGGTGTTAGATGCTGTTACACATCCAACTCTTCGACGAAACGGGCATTTTCCTGAATGTATTCAAAGCGTTTCTCGGGTTTTTTGCCCATCAAACGCTCCACCAGATCTTCGGTTTCGCCGGGCTCATCCTCATCAATCGTGACGCGGATGAGTTTGCGCGAGGTCGGGTCCATCGTGGTCTCTTTGAGGTCTTTGGCGTCCATTTCCCCAAGACCCTTAAAGCGGGAGACCTCGATCTTGCCCTTACCGCCGAGGCCCTTTTCGAACCATGCGTCGCGCTCTGCCTCGTCAATGCAATAGACGCGGATGGCACCTTGGGTCAGGCGAAACAGCGGGGGGCAGGCGAGGTAAAGGTGACCCCCATCAATCAACGGGCGCATCTGGGTGAAAAAGAAAGTCATCAAAAGCGCCGCGATATGCGCGCCATCGACATCCGCATCGGTCATGATAATGATTTTATCATAGCGCAGATCGTCGACATTGAAGCGGGTGCCCATGCCAACGCCCAAGGCCTCGCAGAGGTCGGAGATTTCGGCGTTTGTGGTCAGTTTGGAACTGGCAGCGCCTAGGACGTTAAGGATTTTACCCTTAAGCGGCAGAAGCGCCTGCGTTTTACGATTGCGCGCGCCCTTGCCAGAGCCACCCGCGCTGTCGCCTTCGACGATAAATAGTTCGGTGCCCTCGCGCGATTTGGAGGAGCAATCGGTCAGTTTACCGGGCAGGCGCAGTTTTTTGGTGGCGGTTTTGCGCTGGGTCTCTTTTTCTTGGCGACGGCGCAGGCGTTCCTCGGCGCGCAGCACGAGGAAATCAAGGATGGCACCTGCGGACTTGGTATCGGAGGCCAGCCAATTGTCAAAGTGGTCGCGCACGGAGTTTTCGACCATGCGTTGGGCATCAACCGTGGCAAGGCGGTCTTTG
>CAXIAD010000131.1:0-2822 GCA_964021645.1 uncultured Cognatishimia sp.
ACCTGCGGCCTCTGCCTTCGGAGGGCAGCGCTCTATCCAGCTGAGCTATGGGTGCCTTAGGCGGGGTATAACTTTGTGTGTGCTGACCCGCAATCGCAAAATCACAGAAATGCCTTTAGGCAAATAATTCGTGAGCAAGCTCAAGTGCTTCGACCAGTTTATCAACCTCTTCGACGGTATTATATAGGCCAAATGAAGCCCGACAGGTGGCTGTTACACCAAGGTGTTCCATCAACGGACCTGCACAATGATGGCCTGCACGTACTGCGATGCCCTTTTTGTCCAGAATCGTTGAAATGTCATGGGCATGGGCAGCACCGTCTAGAGTGAGGCTGAAAATGGCTGCCTTATCTGGAGTTGTTCCTTGCACATTCAGCCAATTTAATCCTGCAAAACGCGACACAGCATAGTCACGCAATGATGCTTCGTGCGCGGCGATGTTTTCCATCCCCAGCGACATCATATACTCCAGTGCAACGCCCATTCCGATTGTTTGAACAATGCCAGGTGTGCCCGCCTCAAACATCATCGGCGGATCGTTATAGGTCACACTCTCTTTAGTGACCTCTTTGATCATGTCGCCGCCCCCGATAAACGGGCGCATTTCGGCCATCCGCTCTTTGCGCACATAGATGGCACCTGACCCTGACGGCCCATATAATTTGTGTCCCGTAATGGCATAAAAATCACATCCAATGTCCGCCACATCAACAGGCATATGAACCGCCCCTTGAGATCCATCAACCAGCACAGGAACACCGCGTGCCTGCGCCTCGCGAGTGATGGTTTTGACATCAACAATGGTGCCAAGCACGTTCGAGCAATGTGTAATTGCGACAAGTTTTGTCTTGGGTGTGATCGCGTCAATTACAGCCTGCGGATCTAGATGACCTGCGGCATCGGTATCGACCCATTTGATCACAACACCTTGTCTCTCTCTCAAAAAATGCCACGGAACAATATTTGCGTGATGTTCCATCACACTCAGGATGATCTCGTCACCGGCTTGCAGACGTGGCATCGCCCAACCGTAGGCGACCATATTGATACCTTCGGTTGTGCCAGAGTTAAGAATGATTTCGTCTTCGCTTTTGGCACCCAAGAAACGCGCAGTGATTCCTCGCACTGCCTCGTATTTGTCTGTCGCAAGATTTGACAGGTAATGCAGGCCGCGGTGCACATTCGCATATTCCTTGGAATAGGCCTGATTGATGGCATCTATGACAACACTTGGCTTTTGTGCTGAGGCCCCATTGTCAAGATAAACCAATGGTTTGCCATTTACAGTGCGCGACAGGATCGGGAAATCATCCCGTATGGTCATTACGTTAAACATTCAAAGAATCCCCTCGGCGACGATGCCAATTACCATGATCAAGAAAACCAATCCAACCACGAGAGCGAAAAACGATAAAACCAATAAAAATATAGACTTACCCAAAGATGAGAACCCATGGATAACATTCAGAAAATGGACCGCAATCCATAAACTGTAAAGGGCTGTGCCAAGCCCAAACACAAGTAATAGTCCGGGAGATGCGATGAGCAAAACTATTGAACACAGCTGAACGACGACTCGCAAAAGCTGAAGCCACGTGATGACAGCAAGAACATCAGCAAAACGTGCCTTTCCTCCGATTGCGTGCCCGGCCCAATACAGTGTGAACACGCTTATCACCGCTGTAGACGCCCAAAAAACCAAGAATGACACCGGAGTGCTAAGCATTGGTAAGGCCATCTCAGGTGGGAGTGGTGCCACAATGTTAGCCACGAAAAACAGCAGAGTATTCAATACACAAGCAAGGGCCAATGCGCTCCAGAGTGCGTCGCGGTTTAAGTTCAGTTTCATTAAGTCTACAGCGGCTGACTGAGGGGACTTAATCGTTTGAAAAAGCAGATTGCGAAGAGTCAAAATCATACGTGATTCCTGCCCACTTGTGATAAACCCGCTATCCAGAACCAAAGAAAAAAGCCAAGCCAAACAAACCCGACCGAGCTAAGTGCAGGCCCCTGACCGATAAAACCGGCGACCAATCCGTGCAGCAATAACCAAGGTGTGCTGGCAAACAGCGCCCAAAAAAGCGACATACGCGTCGCAAATCCGGTAGTTTTACGCCCAATTATCCGCATCAACATTTGACTAAGAAAAGCAATCACATACAAAGCCAGCGGAACGATAAATACCCAAGCCAGCAAGGTCGCCCCAAGAAGCGGATTAAGCGCCTGACCAGTTTCAAATGCTTCGCGTGACAAACGCGGCCATTGCGCAATGAACACAATAACGCAGCTAATCATTAATATCACAAGCGCCCGATCTTCGCGCGGCCCAATAGAAAAAAGCCGCGCGAAAACCTTACGTGGCCCACGATAAGTGGCCAGCATATCTGTCGTAACTGACATTTAACCGCGACGACGCGTCAACCACGCCTCTAGGCGGGCAACAATCTCGGCAGACAATTCTTCGCTTTCGATTTCCTCAACGGCTTCTGCGAGGAATGCCAGCGTCAACAAGTCAGTGGCAATGTCCCTAGGAACACCCCGTGCGCGCAGATAAAACAGCGCATCCTCGTCAATCGCCCCAGATGTTGAACCATGCGAACACACAACATCATCGGCATAGATTTCTAGTTCCGGCTTGGCCAAAAACTGTGAATCTCCATCCAACAACAGCGCCTGACTGATCTGGTAACCATCCGTTTTCTGTGCGCCCGCTTTTACAAGGATTTTGCCCTGAAAAACCCCAGTCGCCCCATTGCGCAGTACCTTTTTGAAAACCTGACGGCTTTCGCAACGCTTTGCATCATGGGTGATAAATACGGTGT
>CAXIAD010000132.1:0-2759 GCA_964021645.1 uncultured Cognatishimia sp.
TCCTTTGACCGTCCGTAAATCAATGGCCCCTGTTTGACGCCCCTTGCGGTATTCTGACAAAAAGCCTTTGCGCGCAAACACCTGCCACCCCGGCCCCGTCAGTTTCCGCTCGACTGAAATGCGGATCACCCGGTCATCCACCGCTGCTTCGGTCAACTGGCCTGCAAGATATCTGCCCTCGTCCTCATCCACACCGATAATGGCGCGGTCCGGGCCGCCCTCAGAAAACAGGCGACGCTTGGCAGCAAAATACCCGCCCATACCACCATGCCGGTCCAGATGATCCGGTGAAAGATTGGTAAACACAGCCAAATCAGGCGTCAGCGCACGCGCCAGTTCCGTTTGATAGCTGGACAGCTCCAACACCAAAACATCGCCATCCTCGGCTGGCTCAACATCTAAAACGCCACGCCCAATGTTACCCGCCAATTGCGCACGTCGACCTGATTGCTCCAGCACATGGTGGATCAATGCAGAGGTGGTCGATTTCCCGTTGGAGCCGGTCACCGCTACCACTTTGGGCATGACCTCATACATATCCCACCCGCCTGTCGCGAACGAGCGAAAGAATAATCCGATGTCATTGTCCACTGGCACACCAGCCTCAAGCGCCGCGAGAACCACAGGATTTGGGTGCGGATACAGATGCGGAATGCCCGGCGATACAATCAGACTGCTGACGCCGTCAAACGCCCCCTGACGGGATAGATCCACAATGTCGAAATCTTCTGCCTCGGCAGCGACACGCGCAGAAGGGTTATCATCCCAACACAACGCTTGCGCATCCCCTGCCCGCAATGCGCGCGCAGTCGCAAGCCCCGAACGGCCCAACCCTAAAACGGCGACCTTGGCACCTGCATAACCTTGAACTGGTATCATCGGATATCCTTAGATAATTGATCGCATCAAGCAGCCAACGCCAGAATTGTAAGGGCGAATGCGGCTTAACGCACCTTCAGCGTGGCCAGACCGATCATGGCAAGGATCAGCGAAATGATCCAGAAACGGATCACAATCGTTGGCTCTGCCCAGCCCTTTTTCTCATAGTGGTGATGGATCGGGGCCATTAGGAATACGCGTTTTCCTGTCCGTTTGAAATACAGCACCTGAATGATCACACTCAGCGCCTCAACCACAAAAAGACCGCCGACAATGCCCAGAACCAATTCGTGCTTGGTGGCAACGGCAATCGCGCCCAATGCCCCGCCAAGCGCAAGTGATCCGGTGTCGCCCATGAACACAGCAGCAGGGGGCGCATTATACCAAAGAAACCCTAGACCGCCGCCAAATATGCCAGCTGTAAAGACCAATATTTCGCCCGTTCCCGGCACATAATGCACGTCAAGATATTCGGTGAAATCAACCCGTCCAACAGCATAGGCGATCACGCCCAATGTGCCCGCTGCGATCATCACAGGCATAATCGCAAGGCCATCCAAACCATCGGTCAGGTTCACGGAATTCGCAGCACCCACCACCACAAACATGGCAAAGGGGATGAAAAAATACCCTAAATTCAGCAATGTATCTTTGAATACAGGCAAAGCTAGCCGGTATTGCAGGGCTTCTGGGTGCAGTTGCGTCGCCCAATATCCAGCGATGCCTGCGATCACAAAACCCAAAAACAGCCGCATTTTGCCAGAAACACCGTCACTGCTTTGCTTGGAAACCTTGGCATAGTCATCGGCAAATCCGATCAACCCGTAGGCAATGGTGACAAATAACACCAGCCAGACAAATCCATTGTCCAACCGCGCCCATAACAGGGTTGAGGTCAGCAATGCGCCAACAATCAGCAACCCGCCCATAGTCGGTGTGCCCGCCTTGACGAAATGCCCCTCAGGGCCGTCATCGCGAATGGGTTGGCCTTTGCCCTGTTTGCGGCGCAGCACGTTGATCAACGGCAGGCCAAACAAAAACCCAAACAGCAAAGAGGTCATAAATGCGCCGCCAGCCCGGAATGTGATATAGCGAAACAGGTTGAAAAAATCCCCCCCATCCGACAGCTCGGTCAGCCAATACAGCATTTAAAACACCTCTTATTATGATTGTAAGGCGGGATGGCCCAATTTACGGATAGCGTCAACAACCTTGATCAAACCCATCGACAATGACCCTTTGGCAAGCACACAATCGCCTGCGTCGATCAACTGATGGGTAATTTCGGCCATTTCCGCACTCGTTTCGCGCCATTCACCCCGTTTTTCTGTGGGCAAGGCATCATACATGTGGCGCATCAACGGGCCAACCGCATGCACCAGTTGAATCCCCTCGATGGCAGGATGCGTCGCCATGGCAATGTGCAAGGCGATCTCATCGGTCCCGAGTTCTTTCATGTCACCGACAAAGGCGATGCGCCTACCGCGTTTGATCCGGCCCACGCCATCCACAACATCCGCCGCCGCCAGCACATCCAATGCGGCCCCCAAAGATGTTGGATTGGCATTATAGGAATCGTCAATCAGCTCTAGCGTTTGTTCACGCTCCACCGGATCAAGCGCAATGGTTTCCCGCGCCCCGCGGCCTGTATAGGGCAGCCATTGCCCCAGATCACTGACCGCGATCGCAAGATCCGCTCCCACAGCCTGTGCCGACACCAGCGCACCAAGTGCATTCATCGCAAAATGGCGACCCGCGCTTTGAATTTTATAGAGTAGATCAACGCCCGAAATCGTGCATTTCGCCACCGTCGTATTGCCCAAAAGGGTCACAGAGGATAGCTGGAAATCGGTCGATGTTTCACCGAATTCAATCACCAT
>CAXIAD010000133.1:0-2742 GCA_964021645.1 uncultured Cognatishimia sp.
AAAGGTCGACATGCCGTAAAAGCCGAGCGACAGCACCATCATCCGCAGAACCGGATCGGTGCGCAGCTTGTCCCATGCGCCAGACAGCGTCATCAGACCGTTGATCATGCCACCCCAGCTGGGCATCCAAAGCACGATCGAAAACACCATCCCAAGGGTCGAGGCCCAGTCAGGAAGCGCCGTATAGTGCAAATGGTGTGGACCCGCCCAGATATATAGGAAAATCAACGCCCAAAAGTGGATGATTGACAGTTTATAGCTGTAAACAGGGCGATTAACTTGTTTCGGAATGAAATAGTACATCATCCCCAAAAAGCCCGCTGTCAGGAAGAACCCAACGGCATTGTGCCCGTACCACCACTGCACCATCGCATCCTGTACACCGGACCATAGGATCACAGATTTTGACCCGAAAATACTAACCGGAACGGTCAGATTGTTGATCAAATGCAGCATCGCAACGGTGACGATAAACGCCAGATAAAACCAGTTAGCGACGTAGATGTGCTTTTCTTTGCGCTTGATGATTGTGCCCAAAAACACAGCCAAATAGGCGACCCAAACGATGGTCAGCCAGATATCTACATGCCATTCAGGTTCGGCATATTCTTTGGATTGGGTACTGCCCAGCAAATATCCTGTGGCGGCCAGCACGATAAACAGCTGATAGCCCCAGAATACAAACCACGCCAGATTGCCGCCCCATAGGCGCGCAGCAGAGGTCCGCTGTACAACGTAAAACGACGTCGCAATCAGCGCGTTACCCCCAAAGGCAAAAATCACAGCCGATGTGTGCAATGGCCGTAGACGACCAAAGTTGGCCATGCCTTCGGCCCATTCAAAATTCAACACCGGAAAGGCCAACTGGAAGGCGATTAGTACCCCTACCAGAAAGCCCACGATGCCCCAGAGTGCTGTGGCAATAACGCCCGCGCGTATCACATCATCCATATATTCGTTTTGCGGGGTCGGCTTTTCCTCGCCCGTATGTCGCAGGGTCCATATAAACAGCCCCCCCGATACAAGCATCACAATCAGCGCATGCACCATATAGGCCAAATCGCGCGCATAATCGGCGGCGATCATGGCGCACAGCGTGATCAGAGCAAGCACGACCAGCTTTATGTAACTCATCATTTCGCGTCCCTTCGTCGTGCCGGGCAATCGGCGCATGGGGGTCATGCGCGGATTCCGGCCAGTTCAGTCTGGAGGCGTTTTGCACCATGGCCGCGCGGCCTTCTTTGATCTGCATCAAGGCAGCGCCTTTGCGATCATGCCCATCTAGGCCAACAGCAGCGCAAATCTGTTCGAAATCACGAACAGACCCACGTCGCGCCTTGCACCCTTTTGATGATGGAGACCGAGATGGCCTATAAATCTTTGCTAAGCGTTATGACGGATGCCACCCTTGCCAATGGCCCTATTTCACAGGGCATTGCCCTCGCCCATGCGCAGGACGCCCATTTCGAGGTGCTGTGCCTAGGGGTGGATCGCAGCCAAACCGGATACTATTATGCCGGGGCCAATGCCATGGTTATGCAAGAAACTCTGGCGCGCGCCCAGGAAGAAGCCACCGCGATTGAGGACACAGCCAAATCATTGCTGAAAGGCAATGGCGTGCGCTGGAGCACCGAATCAGGTGTGGCGCAGATCGCCGACCTTGGCCGTCATGTAGCCGCACATGCGCGGTTTGCCGATTTGGTTATCTTGCCCAAGCCCTATGGCAAAGATCGCGATGCGGTTGAATTGGAGCCCACAATTGAGGCCGCCATGTTTCAGGGACAAGCCCCAGTGCTGATGGTGCCCGAGGCATCTGGTGCCACGCCAAACCCGGTAAGCACGCCAAAATCCGTGCTGGTCGCCTGGAACGAAAGCCCGGAGGCCCTGCGCGCAATTCGTGCTGCCTTGCCGTTTTTGCAGGCCGCAGAGGTTGTCCATATTGTCATTATTGATCCCCCCGCGCATGGGCCAAACCGCTCTGATCCCGGTGGGTTGATTTCACAATTTTTGGCGCGCCACGGTGTGAACGTAGAGATCGAGATCCTGTCGAAAACCCTCCCACGGGTCAGTGAGGTTCTGCTGCGCCATGCCACAGATACCAGCAGCGAGATGATCGTGATGGGGGCCTATGGCCATTCGCGCTTCCGCGAGGCCATTTTGGGCGGAGCAACACGTAACATGCTGGAATCAGCGGATATTCCGGTGCTTATGGCGCATTAAATCAACGTAGGTGCGCCATAGTTTCGGGCGGATAAGGGTGCGTCATACCACTCCACTCCGCCCGTTTCGCCGTGCAGCACGGCATATTCACAGTTCACGCCAGCGCGATTGGTCAGGACATCAGGCCGCCGTCGCTGTCATCCCCGGCCACCTCTAACAAGAGCCTCAGGTCGGGCACAGTGATATGGCGTTTGCCCTCAAGCACGATCACCCCGTCACGTTTTAACGCCGACATCTGGCGGCTCACGGTTTCTAACGTCAGCCCCAGATAATCCGCCATCGCCTCGCGGGTTAGAGGCAGATCAAACACCACCGGCCCCTGCAATCCGGTCACTTTCAGCGTCGCATCCCGCCGCGCGATGATTGCCAGCAACGAAGCGATTTTTTCGCGCGCCGTTTTACGCCCCAAAACCAACATCCAGTCGCGGGCAGCGTCCAGCTCGTCCAAGGTCATTTCCAGCAACCGCCGGGCGACATGGGGTGTCTCTACCATCATGTTTTCAAACGGTTTTTTACGGAAAC
>CAXIAD010000134.1:0-2307 GCA_964021645.1 uncultured Cognatishimia sp.
CCCGCCTACACACTTTCCAGGCGTGCGCCTTCGACCACTCGGCCACCTGTCCGTGATGCGGTGTTTAGCCAATGTTCACGGTCAGACGCAAGAGGCAAAACGCACCGAGGGCAAACTGTTTTTAATCATCCAGCAAAATGCTGACCCGACGGTTCTGACGTCCCTTTTTCTCGATCTTGCCCAGAACAACGCGGCCCACCTCTGATGTGCGCGCAACATGGGTGCCGCCGCAGGGTTGCAGATCAATCTGATCCTCGCCCTCACCGATCCGAACAAGACGCACACGCCCTGCCCCCGTTGGCGGTTTCACTGACATGGTCTTGATCAAACCGGGATTGGCTGCCAGTTCTGCATCTGTGATCCACGTCTCAGTGATCCTCAGATCCCGCTCAACCAGTTCACTCAATGCGGCCTGAATGGCTTCTTTATCCCCAAGCGCATCAGGCATGTCAAAATCAAGCCGCCCCTTGTCGACCCCAATCGAGCCACCAGTTACCGGCAGCGGAATGACCACAGACAACAGGTGCAGCGCGGTATGGATGCGCATATGGCGATACCGGCGCTCCCAATCCAACTCTTGCATGACGATGGTACCGACCTCTGGCAGGGCCAATGGCTCTGCTGGCACCAATGCAATATTTTCGCCCTCTGCCTTAACAGTGGTGGCGATTTTCAACGCGGACCCGTTCCAATGGATATATCCGCTGTCGCCGGGCTGTCCGCCTCCTGTGGCATAAAATATGCAGCGATCTAGTACGACGCCCCCTTCGGGAGTGAGCGCAATTACGGTGGCCTGTGCGTCGCGCAAATAGGCGTCGTCGCGGAACAATAGCTCTGTCATCGGTCTCCTGCGTCCCCTTCTGCTTCTGTGTTGCCGGCCATATCCCCCTCGTCCAGATGCTCGGATGACGATAGGATCGGTGTCGGTAATGGTGTGGATTTGGGCTGCATCGCAGGGCCAGAGGCCGCGGACGGCCCGCGCTCACGCAGTGTTTCCGGATTACGCAGCCATATGTCAGTCTGGGCAAAGGGTATCTCGATCCCCTCCTCCATGAACCGCTCAGCGATCTGATAGTTCATGTCAGAGCGCACACTCAGCACCCAGTTCACGTCTCGCAAAATTGCCCGAATTTCGAAATCAAGCGAGCTAGCCCCGAACCCCTGAAACACTACATAGGGGGCGGGATTGGCCAAGGCCATCGGATGTGCTTGCGCGATCTCCAGCAAAATTTTCTCTACCAAACGCGGATCGGTGCCATAGGCGACCCCAACGGGCACAATCACCCGTCCAATGGTATTTCCGCGGGTGAAATTCGTCACCGTGCCGGATACCAAATCGCCATTGGGGACAATCACATCCGTACGATCAAAGGTCTCAATCCGGGTGGAGCGCACGGAAATATCCCGCACATAGCCCATATGCCCGCCAACCTCGATCCAGTCGCCTTCGGAAATTGGGCGTTCAATCAACAGGATGATCCCACTGACAAAATTGGACACGACGTTCTGCAACCCAAAACCAATGCCAACCGACAGCGCCCCCGCAACCAGCGCAATAGAGCTAAGATCAATGCCAGCAGCCGTAATAGACAAGACAGCCGCAATGGTGATCCCGACATACCCCAACCCCGAAACGACGGCGTTTTGCCCGCCGATATCAAGCCGCGTTTTTGGCAAAATAGAGGTTTTTAACGCCCCCTGTATCAACCGCGTCAACAGCATGCCGCCAAAGAACACGATCACCAAGGTCAACAAATCCCGTGGCGAAATTTTGGTTTCGCCCAACGTGATGCCGCTGGCCATCTGCGCCCATAGCTCTGTCAGATCAGAATAGCGTGCGCCCCAAATCAGCGCCAAAATCGGCAGCGTTGCTATCGCCAACACAAACCCCGCCAGCACAGGGATCAGTGACTCGCGCCCTTCGTCATTCTTGCCAGTGGCAAACACATAAAACGCCGTGATAACCCGCTGCAAAACGACAATAAAACCGATTACTTGCAATGTTTGTATGGTCGGAAATACCAACCGATGCGCCGCCGTAGAATACCCAATCGCCGCCAGCAAGGGGCCAGCTATGACAACAAATAGTAGCAACCGCCCAACCAGATCCAGCAATCGGTGACCATAGTTTTGCACCGCTTCAGGTTCGGCATCATCATGTGATTTCAGCAATGACGCCAAACGCCAGATCAACAAACAACCCGCAAGGATCAATGGGAAATGAATGACCGCTTTGGCCTCCGCCGACCATTGATCAAATTGCCCCATTTCGGTGATAATCAGGTTCAGAACCAATATCAGCCCTAG
>CAXIAD010000135.1:0-2245 GCA_964021645.1 uncultured Cognatishimia sp.
GAGGTTCCTTCAGACAAATATTGGGGCGCACAGACCCAGCGGTCGATCATGAACTTCCCCATCGGCTGGGAAAAACAACCCGTCGCCATCGTGCGCGCGCTGGGCGTGATCAAACAGGCCTGCGCCATGGCTAATATGGCCAACGGTAAACTGGATCAAAAACTGGGCGACGCCATCATCCAAGCCGCGGGAGAGGTGATCGAGGGCAAATTTGACGACAACTTCCCGCTGGTCGTCTGGCAAACGGGTTCCGGCACGCAATCCAACATGAATTCAAACGAGGTGATCGCCAACCGCGCCATCGAAATCCTCGGCGGCACCATCGGCACCAAAGACCCCGTGCACCCCAATGATCACTGCAACATGGGGCAATCGTCAAACGATACCTTCCCCACCGCCATGCATATCGCCACCGCCATGTCCGTGCGCGACGTGCTGCTGCCGGGTCTTGAAAAATTCCTCGCAGGGCTTGAGGCCAAGGCCGAGGCATTCAAAGCTATCATCAAACTTGGCCGCACCCATACGCAGGATGCCACCCCCCTGACCTTGGGGCAGGAATTCTCAGGCTATGCCCACCAGATCCGCATGGGCATTTCCCGCGTGAACGCCGCCCTGCCCGGCATCTATGAGCTGGCCCAAGGCGGCACCGCTGTCGGCACAGGTCTCAACACGCAACATGGCTGGAGCGAAACCGTCGCCGCCAATATGGCCGAGATCACCGACCTGCCTTTTGTTACCGCCCCCAATAAATTTGAGGCCCTCGCCGCCCATGACGCCATGGTGTTCATGTCCGGTGCATTGGCCACAATCGCAGGCAGCGCCTATAAAATCGCCAGCGACATCCGCCTGCTGGGCTCCGGCCCCCGCTCAGGCCTAGGCGAATTGATCCTGCCCGAGAATGAGCCCGGCTCCTCCATCATGCCCGGCAAGGTTAACCCCACACAGGCAGAGGCGCTGACCCAGGTCGCCGCCCACGTCATGGGCAATGACGCGGCAATCAAATTCGCAGGCTCTCAGGGGCATTTTGAACTGAACGTCTATAACCCGATGATGTCCTATAACCTGCTGCAATCCATCCAACTGCTGGGCGACGCCACAGACAGCTTTACCGAGCGCATGCTTATGGGCATTCAGGCCAATGAGCCGCGCATCGACAAGCTGATGAAGGAATCGCTGATGCTGGTCACGGCTCTGGCGCCAACCATTGGCTATGACAACGCCACCAAGGTTGCCAAAACCGCCCATAAAAACGGCACCACCCTTAAAGAAGAGGCGATCGCGCTGGGCTTTGTGGATGCGGAAACCTTTGAC
Organism: uncultured Cognatishimia sp.; assembly: GCA_964021645.1. GTDB lineage: Bacteria > Pseudomonadota > Alphaproteobacteria > Rhodobacterales > Rhodobacteraceae > CANLDA01. Next base: position 1,312 of record CAXIAD010000135.1, read on the forward strand.
GCGGTTGTGCGCCCTGAACAGATGATCGGTCCCAAGGACTGATGGCAGAGCCGGTTAACCTCAACCGGTTTAAAAAACAAAAGGCGCGGGCCGACAAGCTTGTCCGCGCCGATCAAAACGCTGTGAAATTTGGCCGCACCAAGGTTGAGAAAACCGCCGATCAAACCACCGCCGACAAGGCCAAACGCCACGTCGATGATCACAAACGAGGCGACACATGAGCCGCCCGATTAAGCGTTCCCTCACCCTAAAAGGTCACCGCACGAGCGTTTCGCTAGAGGATGAATTCTGGCGCGCCTTTCGTGACATCTGCGTAGAAAAATCAATCGCAATCAATGTTCTAGCAGCACAAATTGATGCAACTAGAGACCTAGACACAGGCCTCGCCTCCGCCATCAGGCTATATGTATTAGACCACTATAAAACACGCGTATTATAGTCACGCATCTCTATGACAAAGTTCGTAAAAATAGCCCTTACAATCGTATTTTCTCTACGCAACGACTGTTGGCATTAACGTCGGGAGAGTCTCTTGGAGCGTATTTTTTTCCAACTAGAAACGGATGCATGGCACGGCTACTCTGTCGAAAGCATGTGGGCGACACAGCTTAGCGAAAATCTCTACAGAATAGAAAACTCGCCTTTCTTTGTTAAAGGTTTGTCTTTCGAGGATATCGTTGAAACCAAAGCGATTGATGACGTGATTTCTTTTGTGAAAACGGTGACTATATCTGGTCGTTCAACCTATCGCATCATACCCACCAATGGCGTTGACGATGCAATATTTCAATCATATTGGGAGCCGCTCGAAAAGGAAGGCTGCTCATATGAACAAGGGAATTTCGGTTATGATATGTATTCAGTCGATGTACCAAAAACAGCTAACATACAACATGTCTTTGCGTTGTTAGAAAATGGCGAAACCAATAATGTT